>CAZJIN010000124.1:0-7053 GCA_964545955.1 uncultured Sediminispirochaeta sp. | reverse complement strand
CATTATCCTCAGCGGCCCCTCGCTGGAGAACAACTGGATACCGGAATATTTCGAAGGGTACACCCACTTCAAGGGCTTGACCTTCGTGACCGAATACGGTCGGATCAATATACCGAAGACGGCGAAGGTTCTGGACGTACCCCGGTTTTTCCAGGACCTGATGAATTACGAACCGAAGGATTATGATCTGGTGGTCACCGATTTCGAACCTATTACAAGTCGATTCGCCCAACTGAACAAGATCCCGAGTATCGGTGTCGGACATCTCTACGCCTTTGTTCATAAGGTACCCATGCCCATGATCCCCAATCCCTTCCACATTCTTATTATGCGCTACTTCGCCCCGGCACAATACCCGATTGGGCTGCACTGGCACCATTTCAATGCCCCGATCCTGCCTCCCACCATACCCCCGGATGTACACGGATCCTCTCGCATCAGAAAGGACAAAATCCTGGTCTACCTCCATTTTGAGGATCTCGACGATATTGTGGGTCTCTGCCGGCCCTTTTCGGATTACCAGTTTTATATCTATTATTCCCTGGATAGCGCTTCCGACGAGGACAATATTCACCTCAGACCCCTGGATAGAGGCACATTCCAGAACGACCTGAGTGATGCGGCAGGGGTGATCGCAAACAGCGGATTCTCCCTGTCCAGTGAGGCGATTCACCTGGGGAAAAAGCTTCTCACAAAACCGGTCGCCCACCAGACCGAGCAGAAGGCAAACGCCGAAGCCCTTGAGTTCCTCAAGCTCGGATGGGTTATGAAGGAGCTCGATCAGGAGATCCTTCGAGAATGGCTGGACAAACCTCCTCCAAAACCCGCTGGATATCCCGACTCCTTTCCGGTCATTGCCGACTGGATAGAAAAGGGCAACTATGAGTCCACCAACGAACTTGCCCAAAATCTATGGAGCAAGACGGAAGCTACACCGGAAGTGGATACGTAGACACTTCTCAGAAAAGGGCATTCCCGGAAAAGTCGCTCCCGGAAAAGTAAAAAAAATGGTTGACTCATCAAGGATAAAATGACAACAATAGAAGACTACAGGAGGATAGCATATGAAAAGAGAAACATGGGGCAGTAGAGCAGGGTTTATCCTGGCTGCTGTCGGCTCTGCTATCGGTTTGGGAAACATCTGGCGGTTCCCGTACATGGCATTTGACAACGGGGGAGGAGCATTTCTCATTCCGTATTTTTTTGCCCTGGTTACCGCAGGTATCCCGATCCTGATACTGGAGTTTTCCCTCGGACACAAACTGAAGGGGAGTGCGCCCCTTACCTTTGCAAAACTGAACAAAGGTTGGGAATGGCTTGGTTGGTGGCAGGTATTCATCAGCTTTGTCATTGCGGTTTATTACGTGGTGATTATCGGCTGGGCAATCACCTACATAGGATACTCATTTACCCAGGCGTGGGGAGATGACACGGTCACCTTCTTCGTGGGTGATTTCCTCGGTTTAACCGACGGTCCCTTCCAGCTAGGGGGTTTCAGGGGTGTGATACTTCTGACTACCCTGCTCGCATGGTTTATCAGCTTTATAGTGCTGTACGCCGGTGTCAAATCGGGCATTGAGAAGGCCAACAAAATCTTCATGCCCCTGCTGATCATCATTCTGCTGATCGTCATGATCCGTGGAATTACCCTTCCCGGTGCCGCGTTGGGACTGGAACGCCTTTTCCGACCGGACTTCAGCAAAATTCTTGACGGAAGCGTATGGGTAGCCGCGTATGGTCAGATCTTCTTCAGCCTGAGCATTGCCTTCGCGATTATGATCACCTACTCGAGCTACCTGCCAAAGAAGTCCGATATAGTCAACAACGCATTCATGACCGGTCTTCTGAACTGCGGCTTCAGTATACTTGCAGGTATCGCCGTTTTTAGTATCCTCGGATACATGATGCATCAGAGTGGCGGAGAGCTTCCCGCGCGTCTCAGCGGTGTATTTCTTGCTTTCGCCACAATACCCGAAGCCATCAACCAGCTTCCCGCGATGAACACCCTTATCGGCGTACTGTTCTTTCTATCACTGACCTTTGCCGGTCTTTCTTCGTTCATATCCATTAACGAAGTGCTGGTTGCCTCTTTCAGTGAAAAACTGAATATGCCCCGAAAGAAAACCGTTGTGGTGTACACCCTTGTCGCGGCTCTCGTGAGTCTCATTTTCACCACCGGTGCCGGCCTCTATATCCTCGACATCGCGGACTACTTTGTGAACCAGTTCGGCGTCGCGATGGCTGGTCTCGTCGAGGTTATCATACTCGGCTGGTTGTTTAAGCTGGACAGCATTAGAGCACATTTCGAACCCATCTCCGATTTTAAAGTCGGAAAATGGTGGGAATTCACGGTCAAGTTTGTGACCCCGGTGGTCCTCGGTATTACCGCCATTCAGAACCTGATTACAAACTTCTCAGCCAACTACGGTGGCTATGCGATTGGACCAACTATAGCTTATGGCTGGGCCGTTGCTCTCGCAATTATCATTGTTGGTATCATCTTCAGCAAATCGAAGTGGGGTGATCCCACGGTCCTCGAAATCGCAGCGGAAGAGGAATAAGGAGGTTAGGTATGTCAGGTGGAGCAATAGCTTTTATGATTTTTGGGATTCTTCTCACATGGGGAGGAGCGGCAGTCTGTATCTCAATTGCCATGCGCAAGAGAGATATCTAGTCGACCTTACCGACTTATCTGAATTTGTGAAGGCCGGTCTCTGAGAGACCGGCCTTTTTCTTTTTTTCTGTAAAACAGTCTAGGTATGAGAACTTCAAAGGCTTGATTCCGTTGTTTCAGGTTCCGGAAAGGAGACCTTGAAGGTCTTAAATCCGGTTTTCCTCTCCACTTCGAAATCACCCCGGAGCTGCCGTACCAGGGCGTGAACCAACTCCATCCCTATGCCTCCCGTGTTTTGCTGAAGGGACCCGTTCTCGGGAAGGGGAGCACCGTCGTCACCGACCGAGAGGATATATCGATGTTCTGAGAGCTTTTTGAAGGTGACCAGAATAGTTCCCCCCCCATTCTCCGGAAAGGCATACTTGAGGGCGTTGATGATGAGCTCATTCAGGATCATTCCGAGGGGAATGATCATCCCCACGGGAAACCGGATATCATTCTCCATCCGGTAGTCCGGGGAGATTCCGTCACTGCCGTTACAGTTTGTTGAGAAAAGACTGTGGGCGAGGGATTGAAGGTAATCCGAAGCATTCACCATCCCCCCTTCCGAAACCCCCGCGAGCATTTCATGAACCCGTGTGACGGCCTGGATTCGCCCGCTTACCTTCATCAGGACATTCCGCGCTTCCTCCTGGTCTTCGGCAAGCGCGTTGAGCTCCAGGTTCAACATCCCATCTATCATGGCGAGGTTGTTTTTTACACGGTGGTTCATCTCACGGAGATAGGATTTCTCCAGTTCCACGAGATTCACCAGCTTCTCCCGTTCAACATTCTGCCTGGTGGTATCCGTCGCGATCCCCACACACTTATTGGTAAGCTTGCCGTTCTGATACACCGGATAGAGCCGTGACAGGACCCAGTGAATCTCTCCATCCTCATCAAGTATTCTGTACTCAAGCTCCCGCATTTCATCCATGGCTTGAGTCTTCCCAAGATATTCCTTCACCCTTGACCGGTCCTCAGGGTGAAGGCTCTTCAGCCATTCCCCCGGTTTACAGTCGATGGTGTTCCTGGAACCAAAAAATATTCGTTCCGCCGCGGGGTTCAGGTAGTACACCTTGTAGGGGTTCTGCTTTTCCAGCCAGACCGCCTCCCCCACATTCTCAGCCATCACACGAAAGATCTGCGCCTGGCGGTCCAGTTTTAGGTGCAACTCCTTCTCCGCGGTGACATCACGCCCTATCCCTATCGTCCCTTGGAAGCAGGTGTTTCTCTCCTGAGATTCGTACAGTCCCTCCGCATGGATTTCCAGGACGGGAATGTTGGTGGCCGTTGTTTCATTTAGCTTAAAAAAGGCGGTCCTTTTGGAACCGGTGAGCAGTCTTACCTCGAATTTACGGGTCTTCCGTTCTCCAGTTCGCCTCTCCCTGACGGGCCAATACGCGCGCTCCCTGTCGTCGGGATGCACAATATCAAGAATACTTCGGCCGATCAGCTCTTCCCGGGTATACCCGTACCGTTGTACAGCCTGATTGACAAAGGTGAAACATCCCTCCCGATCAAGCTGATAGACCATGTCCGGAATCCTGTCGGTGGCCTTGAAGAGGGCCTGCATCAAGGGCGCGTGGGTGTTCTGATCCCCTTCGATGGAGGATAATACCTTGAGGACCGATGTTTCGGCTACCGCCTGCTTCTGGAGAAAGGCCTCAAGGTAGAGGGCGAACAATTCCACCTCTTCGCGTGCCTGAATCTCTTTCCCCTTTTTCATGATAAAAATCAAATCCGCCATTAACTCGTCGCCCTTCTTCAAACCAATACCGTAGGCTCGACCTACTCTGAAAAGCTGGATGAGCCTCGCGCAAAGTGGTTTTGGTATTTGAGACGCGGCTAACACACACAGTGAGGGAAACTCCACCAGTCCGCTCTGTTGAAACACGGAGAGGATCTCGGGGTCCAGACTGTAGGATGAACCGATGAGGGGGAACCCAAGGATCTCGGCAGCCCTTGAAATACGATCACCCATCCCACTGATGACCCTGGTGGTGGTGCTTTGTTCATTGTGGGTGACCTCGTTAAACACTACATATTCGGCACCGGACAGAACCCGGACGTCCTCGACGACGGCCTTGAGGTCCAACTCTTCCGTCTCTCCCGTCTCAGAATGGCGACGGAGGATTTGGTGGAGCGTTTTCAGTGAATCTTTAGACACAGGTCAAACCGGTTTTCCGATACATACTCTAATTGTACTATCTGAGCGGGGAATTTCAAGTCTACTCCGGCAATTCTTACATTTCTTACCGCGAGGGGAGGTTCATCTTTTTGAGCTTTGGGCGGATTACAAAGGTACAATATCCGGCAAAGGGATGCTTCGCGAAGTAGTCCTGGTGGTATTCTTCGGCGGAATAGTAGGTCTCCAGCGGTGAGATCTCGGTGACCACGGGATTCTTGTAGGTTCCCGAACCTTCAAGGGCCTCTCTGGATTGCTCGGCTATAAGCCGTTGTTCTTCATCGTGGTACAGAATAATCGATCTGTACTGACTGCCTACGTCGGAACCCTGCCGGTCAGGAGTGGTAGGGTTATGGGCCTTCCAGAATAGATCCAGAATCCGCCCATAACTTATTACTTCAGGGTCAAAGCTGATCCTGACCACTTCAGCGTGTCCGGTGCTCCCGCTGCAGACTTCTTCATAGGAGGGGTATTCTGTGTGACCGCCCGCATACCCGGCTTCCACATCAAGTACTCCGTCAATTTGTTCAAAAACTGCTTCAATACACCAGAAACAGCCGCCGCCGATAGTTGCAGAAGATTTCATACAGTACCTCTATCTTAAAGGTACGAATATTTTCCCCCGACGGCACTCATTTTCAACAGTTTTAGAGGTTTTAATACCCTTCTTCAATGGGTTCAAACATCACCCATAGTGGCTACCATCACCGCCTTGATGGTGTGCATACGGTTTTCCGCCTCGTCGAAGACCACCGAATGGCGGCTGCGGAAAACTTCATCGGAAACTTCCATCTCGGTGAGACCGAATTTTTCCTGAATCTCCCGAGACACACTGGTATTGGTATCGTGAAAAGAGGGAAGACAGTGCATAAAAATCACGTCGGAATTGCCCGTTTTTTCAACCATTCGCATATCCACCCGGTAGGGTTCGAGCAGCTTAATCCTCTCCTCAAAATGAGATTCCTCACCCATCGAAACCCACACATCTGTGTAGAGCACATCAGCCCCCTCCACACCGGCATCGATATCCTCGGTGAACTCAATCTTTGCCCCTGAATAGTCGGCTGCATCCTTCATCTCTTCTACCAGGGCCCGATCGGGAAAAAGCTCCTTCGGAGCAATGCCGACAAAGTGCATTCCCATTTTTGCGGCACCGATCATAAGTGAGCGTCCCATATTGTTGCGGGCATCGCCGACAAAGACGAACTTAACCTTGTTCATCGGCTTTGGCACCCATTCCCGGACCGTCATGAAGTCCGCCAGTATCTGAGTTGGATGGTAAAGGTCGGTCAATCCGTTCCATACGGGAACACCGGAGTACTTCGCCAGGACCTCGACGGTTTCCTGTTTGAAACCGCGAAACTCAATCCCGTCATAGTAGCGTCCGAGAACCTTCGCGGTATCCTCCATGGACTCCTTCTTTCCCATCTGACTGTTGGTGAGAAAGGTTACCCTCGCCCCTTCATCAAAGGCGGCAACCTCAAAAGCCGCCCGCGTTCGGGTAGAAGCTTTTTCAAAGAGCAGCACTATATTTTTTCCGGTCAGACGATCCCCCTGGATCCCCGCCCTCTTTTTCGCCTTCAGGTCCACCGAAAGGTCCAGCAGGTAGCGGATCTCTTCCTGGGTGTACTCCTTTAGATTCAACAAACTTCGTCCTTTCAAATTAACCGGCATAACATAACCTCCCTCAATGTGCGTTTTCTATTTATACTATGGATTAAAAAACCTTTCCACCACGGCAATTCGAAACATGGAGAATGTTTTACATTCTCCACGTTTCGAATGCCTCCAACCGTAAGAAAAACACTCATATTCTAAGTATTTGATGCAAATTCCAAATAGGGAAGTCGATTTAGACTTCCCTATTTGGAATTGCTGTTTCCACCACGGCAATTCGAAAGTTTCTTTTTTTGTCTTGAAGAAATCGTGATAGTGCACTATTTTCTAACCTATGAAAAGATACGCGCTTCTTGTATTTTTGTCGACCCTGCTCTTCTTCAACCTCTCCGTCTTGGGCGGAACTGATCTCAGAGAAGCCTTTCCGGAACTGAACACGGTCTTAACCGCGAACTCAGTTTCCCTGCTTGAGAATGCCGCCTCTTCCGAAGAAGGGGGGATAAACCGTTTTTTTACCGCCGATGGGGGACGTCCCGAACATATTCCTTCGATTCCGCCGGCACAGGATCTGCTCGATGCGGCTTATGAGATCGAT
>CAZJIN010000123.1:0-7070 GCA_964545955.1 uncultured Sediminispirochaeta sp. | reverse complement strand
AAAGAGTATCGGCAAGTTTGGCTTAGATTCGGAAACTTCTTCTGGCGGGGAACACTCAAGCCATAATAATGAAAACGATACCTGAATTGTGAAGTCATACAATGAAAAAATGAAATCGTAATATTGTAATGATTGCAATTTAATTTTTGTTTATTTATACACACTTTTGGGCAGATGGCTCTTATGATATGGGTCATTAGACGTGATGAATAGCAAAACAAGAAAATTGGTACAAACTACCTGAATCAGGCGATAAGCCTGGAAATATTTCTTTCAGCCCGTACACAAAGGAACCGGCCAGAATAAACCTTATGTGGGTGGTCAACTATATGGACATAAAATTGAGAAAGATATAGTGAATTACGTGCGAAGGACGGAGAATATTGGCAAAGAATACAAACAAGCTTCTTGAAAGGCTGAGTTTGTACCGGATACACCACAGTTTTATAAAGCTGTACCGGGAGAACAGCCCGAAGGGCGGGCGTAACCATAGATTGCTTCCCGGTTATTATATAGATCTGGTGAATGAGTTGTTCGGCAGTAGATTCAGGGACCGACCCTTTTCCTCGATGCTTCCCTTGAGTCCGGGTGACATGAGGGTTTGTTTTCGTCATTACAGGACTCCGCAGAAGTGGGATAAAGAGTACCGACCGAAGTACCTGTATGGATAAGGCAGACTGTAAGCCATGCCTCCTTAGGGGGACGCTTCAGGAACGAGCAATAAAGCTGTCCATAAGCTTCGGGACAGACAGTCAAAAAACATTGAATATAATTTCGCAATATGCTAAAAAATTTTATAATTAAAATGACGGAGTATAACAAGAGGTATGTAGTAATTTGAAGGACGGCAAAATGGCAAAAAATAAAAGAAAACATGAGGATAAAGATGATTTGATCAACCTCAGAGAGGCTGCGTCTTTTGCCGGTATGCTGCAGAAACTAAAGATAGAGAATGATGAAGACCTTGAGAGGATGTCGGTATTCGCCGAAGGGCTGGACGCACATATACACTATGGAAAAACCGATTTGCAGCCCCTTTTTGACTATGTAGTTGAAAAAATTGCCGACTATGAGGTATCAATGGAGAAAAAAATGGGGGGTGAGTTGAACGATGGTGTCGATGTGATGAGGTTCCTCATGGACCAGCATGGACACCGCCTCAAGGAACTGTCCGACATCGCCCCCGCTTCAGTTATCAGTGAAATTCTTCACCGAAAGCGCGGCCTGAACAAAGGGCATATCGAAAGATTGTCGGCAAAATACCACGTCTCGCCGGAGGTATTCTTCAGTCCGCCTCAAAAAGAATAAAGTCCACCGGTCCCCCGGAAATATGGGGGTGGTATTCGGGATGCGGATCATCGGGGGTACTATCAATGTAAGGGTTCCAGTTTTTTTCAATAAAATTTGTTGTATACCTGTAAATTTCGCCTGTATCAATATAATCGTTGTGATCATAGTCCGCAAATTGTGGTGCCCTTAACAAACCTGCTGTGAATACGCCATGTTCACCGTATTCGTAGGAGAATTCTTGTTCACCGGCCGCTGTGATAACAATTGCTTCATCAGGATCTATATCGCCACTATCCGGTGAAAAAAACATATCTACTGTGGAGAAAAAAATATGTTCCCTTAGTTTATTACTTAATGAAAAAACAGGATCAATTGCATCAAAATCATATTTCTGACCTATAAACCCCCCTGAATGACATGAATCCAGAATAACAATTTTTTTATCAATATTTGAATAACTCAATTTTTCGAAAAAAGAGTCGTCAGAAATAATAAAGGTGGAAAGCTCTGCCCAGGTATCCGGAGGCTCCGGCTCGGTCGGATAAAGTACAATAAATTCTGCCAGATCATCTGAATAAATTCCTTCATCACTATTCTCCTGGTAAAACTGTGCTCCATGACCTGAAAAATAAAAAAGTAAGATGTCACTTTTATTCAGGGTTGGTGCAAAATTCTCGAGATCGATTTCTAATTGATCTTTTGTGGCAGGCTCCATGCTTTCGGCAAAACTATTGCCTTCAGTTCCATCGTCAATTCTTAGGTGTACTATAAAACCTTTGTTGTATAACATCTCAGCTACCGCCCTTGCATCATCATCTGTGAGTGAAAGCGAGTTTATCCCCCCGTTGGAGTAATCACTCACCCCGTACACCATGGCGTAACGGTCGGGGGGGGTGGGGTTGATTTTGCAGCTGAAGAGGAGAAGAAGGACTGAGAGAAGCAGGGGGAGGACCGCGAAAGGTCTCAGGGAGTACATACATCGATGCATAGGCTAAATATAGTACAGGCAGGGGAAAAAAACAATCATGGATCCGGTACATCAGCAATTCTGACGGTACTTTTATACCCGCGGCTCTTTGCCGTTGAGGCTGAACAGGATCCTGACGGAGAGCCCCGCGGTGAAGAAGAGGTCGATGTCCCTCTGGTAGTTCCAGGCGAGGGGGGCTCCGATCTGCAGGGCCATCTGTTCGTTGTTGAAGGAGAGGACCTGAAGCATCGGTTCAATTTCGAAGGTGAGGAAGAAAAAATAAATCTCCGTGTAGTTGTATCTGGAAAAATTCCCGTATCCCCGAAAGGCGAAGGAGGGGGTCGCCGGAATATGCTTAAATAGGGAAACCTCCGGGAAAAGCATTCCCCCGCCGAGACTCGCGGAAAGACCTTCAAAACCGCGATAGGAAACCCAGTCGCTTCCTCCGCCGGATTGGGTGAAACCGAAATATCGCCCCCGTACTTGGAAAAAATAGGAATCAAAAACCTCGGCGGAGAATGTTGTATCGAGGGAAATCCCGGTCTGTATTTTCGCGGTATACATACCGGTTTTTTTAAGCGCCGCCTGTGGGGTTGCGGACAAAGAGAATGAAAAGCCATAGGCTTCAGATTGGATAAAAATCAGTAGTGTGACAAAAAAAATAAAAAGTGTTATAGTTCTCCTGTTCATATAAACATGCTGATAGTTTTTTAAGGTTTGTGCAAGCACCATGAATGTGAAAAATATTTTTTTCTACCTGACCATTCTCCTTCTGGCCGCGGTTTCTTGGAACTGCAGGCAGGAAGGCGAAGAACCGCTTCAGGTTGAGTTGCCTTCCACTCCGGTACTCACCGTTCGGACCAGTTGGGCCGTCATCTCCTCCAGCCATCTCCGACTCCGGGATCGTCCCTCAGTGGAAAGCAACGCCGTGACCACCCTCTGGAAAAACAACGTACTGGAGATCATTTCGAGGGATGAGGTGAAACAAACCGTCGCGGGAAACAACGGCTACTGGTATCGCGTCGCCTATGATGGTTTGCAGGGTTGGGTTTTCGGGGCTTACCTGGAGATGTTTGAATCCGAAGCGGAAGCACGCCGGATGGCCCGTTCCCAAAGGGAGCAACAGGATGTGCAGGATACCCCACAGCACCTCGATCTTCTCACATGGCCTCTTCCACCTATTATAGGCGCCCTGATAGAGATTTACACCAACGATATCGCGATCAAAATGCTGTTCCGTCCCCTCCGTGCCCGGTATATCGGTACCTGGAGGCTTCCCTTTACCCCGGGGATTATTCCCCGACAGAGGGAAAAACTCGCTGAAAGTATCGGTGTGATGGTGTCCCGAGAACTGATCACCGAAGACGCCGTCCGGAGACAGATATCCTCCGAGGCATTTCAGAAGTCCCTTTCCATGAGAATCTCGGAATTGTCCGGCCTGGTGCTTTCAACCCCGGTAAATGAACTCTCTGTAAGGTTAAAAGGCGGGAAGGGCCGTCAAATATCGGGGGAAGGTGATGTGCCGGCGGACACCCTGCTCGTGCAGGATATCCTGTCCTCTTTTTTTCAGTCGGGGGCCTTTTTTAACGGTTTGCAGAGCTCTCTCAGTCTGGCCCTGGATTCTTTTTTTCTATTAAAGGTGAAGAATATTGCCGGTAAAGACGGGTCCCGTCTTTTTGCGTTTCTAAAATTTAATGTCAACCTGGGGGGGCTTCGAGAACCCCTGAGGAAACTGGCGAAGGATCTCGTGGAGGAGGGAATACGGAAGAATATCCCCCTCGACAAACTACTGAGTCCCACCGCCGTCGAAGGGATTATCCGGGGTATTGACCGTTTATACCCCGCCCTGGCGAGGGAGTTGCATAGCTTTTTGAGAACCCCCCATATTCATACCACCCTGCGACAAAAGGGACGCACCGTCCTTCGAAGGCTGATTTCCAGAATGAGCAGGCTTCAACGGGTCTTTCTCCTGGCCGGTCAGTATAACAGGAATATTGAAGAGCAGATGTACGAGATAGTCGACGACGCTCTTGAGCAGCTGGAGGCGGCCGTTGCCGATGAGGTAACCCGTCGGAAAGTTCTGGATACGATCAAATCCTGGCTTCAACGGATGAGTTCACACACCCTGTCTGATATCGCGGGAGTATGGGGTGAGACCCTGCCGGCCGACGCGGGGAAGGGGGTCGACGCCCTGTTTGATCTGCTGCAGTCTCCTCAGGTCTCGGAATGGGGAAAGGCCTTGGTTGCGCGGGTCCTCAAGGAATACGGCGACACCGGTATCGGAGAGCTGCTTTCCGCTCTCACAGGAATGGAAAGACAGGAGCTGAGTGAAGTTCTGGCGGATTGGGTGGGTGCCTTGATACGCTCCGCCGAGACCGAATCGAATACCACGTTCCGATTCTTTCGTCAGCTTATATCCGCCCTTTCGGATGATGGAAAGAGAAGTATCTCCACCATAATCAGGCTTGAAGAGGACCATAAAGCCCGTCTCAATATACTGCTTGAAAAATTCGTTCTTGGACTAATTGATACACAGGTACCGAATATCCTGGAGAGCGTGGATGTGAACTCCCTGGTGGTAGAAAAAATCAACAGCCTCGATATCGAGAAGGTGGAAGAGTTGATTCTTATAGTGATCAGGACACACCTGCGTTATATCATTTTCTTCGGGGCGGTCCTCGGTTTTTTTATCGGCTCTCTGCAGGTGGTCCTCACAAAACTTATTTGAACGCATCCGTTCAGTGCGTGAATCCTCTTTTTTTTTACCGCTGGAAGCAGATTCTCATTTTGACAGGACCTTCATCCTGTTTTTGTCGACGCTGAACCAGCATTCCGACTTCCCCTCGGTGATGTGAAGATCGGCAAGACTTTTTTCATCGATGTGGGCGCGCAGGGAGATCCCGTTTTTCGAACCTTCAACGATGTAGTGTGAGCCTACATATTCCACGGTGTCTATTATCAGGGGAAGGGCAAAAAAACGGGAATCTTCCACGGCGGTACAACTCAATATTGTGTCTTCCGGCCTGAAAAAATAGAATCCCCCTTCGTCGGCGGAGGCGGGTTTTGCCCCCGGGAGCAGCCCCACAGTAGTTCCGAAGGAGATCGGAAGAAGATTGGCCTTGCCGATGAAGGTGGCCACAAAGGAACCGGTCGGATCGTGGTACAGTTCCTGGGGCGTTCCCTGTTGCTCGATCCCGCCGTTCCGCATGACGATAATCCGGTCGCCCAGGGTGAGGGCTTCCTCCTGGTCATGGGTGACATAGATAGTGGTCAGACCGACCCGTCGCTGGATACGGCGGATTTCACGGCGCAGGGTGGTACGAAGTCCCGCGTCAAGGGCGGAGAGAGGCTCATCCATGAGGAGGAGGTCGGGGGATGGCGCGATGGCCCGCGCGAGGGCTACCCTCTGTTTTTCCCCCCCCGAAAGGTTTTCAGGTTTTCTTCCCTGATAATTCGGGAGCCGTACAAGCCGCAGCAGTTCATCCACCCTGTTCTTGATCGCGCCACGGGACCAGGCCTTTTGCTTCAAGCCGTAGGCGATATTTTCATGGACGGTCATGTGGGGAAAAAGGGCATAATCCTGAAAGACGAGGCCGATGTTTCTCTCCCATGGGGGCATGGCGGTGATGTTCCTTTTCCCGAGGTGGAGCTCTCCGCTATCGGGGGCCAAAATCCCTGCGATAAGCTGAAGGGCCGTGGTTTTTCCACAACCGGAAGGCCCTAAAAGGCAGACGAACTCACCCTCGTTCACCGTGAGGTCCGCCCTGAAAGTGAAATCATCGAAAAATTTTGTTAAAGCTCCGGTGGTTAATCGCATGGTCGAATCTCCTTAGATTTCCGTCTCCCCGAAAAAATCAAAAAGTGCAAACACGGCGGTACACACGATAATTAAAAGTGTGCCCAGCGCGCAGGCCCCGTAAAAATTGTAGGACCCTATCAGCCGATATACCGCCAGGGGAATGGTGATGGTCGATGATGAAAAGAGAAGAGTGGCATTTATCTCCCCCATGGAAATGGCGAAGGCAAATACCGTGGCCGCCCCGATCGAAGGAAGTAGTATCGGTAATTCCACCGTGCGAAAAACCCTCCCCGGGGGCGCTCCCAGAAGCATAGCCGCGTGCAGCTGGTTCGGCGAAAGTTTTTTCAGGACCGTGGTGACACTGCGGACCACAAAGGGATAGGCAATGACCGAATGGGCCGCCACGATCATAAGGATTGAGCCTCCCCTCAACTGCGGTATCTGCTGAAGGAGGAGAAAGTACCCCAATCCGAGAATCACCGACGAAACCGACATCGGTGCCATGGAGAGGGTATCCACCAGGGTGCTGAATCTGGATTTGTGCCTGACTGTGACGTAGCTGATCGCGGTTCCGATAATGACCGCTCCAATCGCGGCACCGAGACCTATCAGAATACTGTTACGGATAGCCGGGAGAGCGAGCTGTGAAAACTGTCCTTCCCCTTGAAAAAAAAGACGTCGGTACCATACAAGGCTTGTACGGATTTCTCCGGCACGGCTGACGGGTTTTTGAAAGGACCTGAGAACCACCCCCATCAAAGGACCGGCAACCACAAAAAGCATGAATACCCCGTACAGGGTGATCCAGATACGCGTGAAACTCCCCGGCCGTACCGAGGAACGTATTTCCCTTCCTGTCGCAAGCTGCTGGTGAAAGGAGAGCCGATTCTGCAGCCTGACATAGAAAAACATCATCCCCAGGGTGATAGTCAGAGCGACCAGAGAAAGAGCACCGGCGGCGGGAATATTCAGGGATGTTCTGGCCAGCCTGTAAATTTCAACCTCAATAGTGGT
>CAZJIN010000122.1:0-7089 GCA_964545955.1 uncultured Sediminispirochaeta sp. | reverse complement strand
AGCAGGTGGTATTTTTAAGAACATTCTTCTCATCGGGGCAGAAACGCTTTCAAAAATCACCAACTGGGAGGATCGCAACACCTGTGTTCTCTTCGGAGACGGAGCCGGCGCCGCGATTCTCTCAAAGGGTGAGGACGACCGCAGCGATATAATCGATTCCATCCTTATGTCGGAGGGATCCGGAGCGGAGCACCTCATTCGCCGTGCCGGGGATTCCCGCAATCCTATCGATCTCAAGAACACAAAAGTCGAAGACATCTATGTGCAGATGAACGGCAGACAGGTGTACAATTTTGCAGTCCGTGTAAATACCACGGTCATCACGGACCTACTTCGGCGAAACGACAAAAGCTATGAAGATCTCCAGTGGATAGTTCCACATCAGGCGAACATCCGCATTATCCAGGCTGCGGCAAATCGCCTGAAAATCCCATTGGGCAAATTTTTCACCAACATCGATGAATACGCGAACACCAGCGCCGCCTCGATTCCCATCGCCCTCAACACAATGTATGAAGCCGGAAAGCTCGAACGGGGAGATCTTTTATTGCTGACCGGATTCGGAGCGGGACTCACCTACGGGGGAAACCTGTTGAGGTGGTAAACCCAGGAGCCGAACCGTGTACCCCGTGGGCACATCGTTGTTCCCCGGCACACACCGTGGGTACTCAGGTGTGCCGCGGGGGTACCCCGACGCGCGCTGTGGATGCCAAAGCGTGCCCAAGTGTGCCCAGGTGTGCCCCGGCGTGCCGCTTTCGGCCGTTGACCGATATAATCGATTTCTATAAGCTGGGACCATCCGGAGGAAAAAATGAACATCTGTTTTTTATACCCAGGTCAGGGAGCTCAATATCCCGGAATGGGAAGGGATTTTTATGAAAAAGGCGCCTCTGTGCGACAGCTTTTCTCGATTGCCACAAAGGCGTGTGGAATAGATACCGCGGAACTTTTGTTTGAATCCGAAGCCTCCGTGTTGAAGGAAACCCGAAACACACAGATAGCGGTGACCCTGATGGACCTTTCGGTCAGGGCTTACTTGCGGGAACATGGGATTGTATCCTCTGGCTGCGGGGGCTTCAGCCTGGGAGAATGGTCCGCCTACGTGGATGCCGGCGTGTTGCTTCCGGAGGAGGTCTTCCCCATCGTTATGAAACGCTCGGCCTTGATGTCCGAAAGTTCGGATAGATTAAATTCCCCGACGGAGAACGGCCTTGGAAGTGGAACCGGAAGCGGGATGGCCGCGGTAATCGGTCTCGCCCCGGAGAAAGTGGAAGGCGCCATAGCAGAAATCGAAGGTGTTTTTCCGGTAAACTACAACTCCCGGGAACAGACCGTCATCTCCGGGCTCGCGGATGCGGTAGAGCTCGCCGGAGGGGCGTGCAAAAAGGCAGGCGCCCGACGGGTCATTCCCCTCAAGGTCTCGGGCCCCTTTCACACTCCCCTCTTGAAGGACGCGGGAGAAGCCTTTGATGCGTTTCTCGCGGAATGGGAGCTGCGCCCGCCGCAGAAGGAACTATTTTCGAATGTAACGGGTACACTGGTAAAAAATGTATCGGAAGTACGGTTGAACGCGGTGAAGCAGATCGACTCCCCCGTGCGATGGACCTCCGAGGAGGATGCGATCGCCTCACGGGGATATGAGATTTGCGTGGAATGTGGACCGGGCAAGGTCTTAAGCGGACTTTGGAAAAGAACAGATTCCGAAATTCCCTGTGTCCCCACGGATACCCTCGAAGCAGTTGATGTGCTTATCGAGCAGCTTCATCGGAACAGGGAAAAAGACAAACAGGAATGAGGAGAAGTGTATGAATTTCAGTGATAAGACTGTAGTTATAACCGGGGGATCCCGGGGAATCGGCGCGGCGGCTGCGACGGCGTTCTTTGATGCAGGAGCCGATGTCTTCGTGTTAAGCCGTACCGAGGGTGAACAGGGCACTGGTTTTCCCGATCGTGCTACCAAGAGCGGCGGCTCCTACACCTGGATACAAACCGACATCAGTGACAGCCCCTCCCTTGAAAAATCCCTCCACCAGATCCTGGAACAAAAGGGTAAAATCGACGTACTGGTGAACAACGCCGGTATTACCAGGGATGGTCTTCTCATGAGGATGAAAAAAGAAGACTGGGACGCGGTAATCACAACGAACCTCACCGCCGTATATACGGCTTGTAAAAAGGTGGTCCGTCCGATGCTCAAGGCCAGAACGGGGGCTATCGTAAACGTCTCCTCGGTGGTCGGGATTATGGGAAATGGAGGGCAGACGAACTACAGCGCCTCAAAGGCGGGTCTTATCGGTTTTACCAAGAGCCTCGCCCGTGAACTCGCGTCGAGGGAAGTCCGGGTCAACGCTGTAGCCCCGGGCTATATCGACACCTCGATGACTGCCGCGTTGAACGATGAAGCCCGGGCCTCGCTTACCGAACGCATACCCTTCGGAAGGACCGGGAAATCCGAAGAGGTTGCCCGGGCCATACTTTTTCTCGCCTCCGATCAGGCCTCCTATATTACGGGACAGGTACTGGTCGTCGACGGCGGACTGGCAATGTAGAATAAATGGAGGAACAGATGAACCGAAGAGTTGTAGTGACGGGAATGGGGGCGGTTTCCCCCCTTGGAAATAACACGGAGGAACTCTGGCAGGGTTTGAAGGAGGGCAGATCGGGGGTGGGTCCCCTTGAACTGCTGGATAAAACCGAATTCGCCTCAAAGGTAGCCGGAGAGGTGAAGAATTTCAAACCTGAGGAATATGTGGACAAGAGAGAATCCCGGAAAATGGCTCGCTTCAGTCAATACGCCATAGTAGGCGCGGTCCAGGCCATGAAGCAAGCGGGATTGGACGGGGATTCCCTAGACCCCTATCGCAGCGGTGTGATCCTGGGAAATGGCATCGGGGGTTTTGAGATAATAGAAGAATCCCACCGTATACTTTTTGATAAGGGCCCCAGTCGTGTTCCCCCGATGACAATCCCGAAACTCATCAGCAATGAAGGTCCCGGGCAGGTGGCGATCCACTTCGGATTCAAGGGTCCGTGTTTTACCATTACTACCGCCTGCGCGTCGGGTACCGACGCTATCGGACAAAGTTTATACGCCATTCGTTCCGGTCAGGCGGACCTGATTATTACCGGAGGAATGGAAGGTTGTATCACCGGACTTGGAATCGCGGGATTCAGCGCTCTGAAGGCCCTCTCCACAGGCTACAACGACACGCCCCGAAAAGCCAGCCGTCCCTTCGACAGGGATCGGGACGGATTCGTTATCGCCGAAGGCTCGGGAATACTGGTGCTTGAGGAGATGGAACACGCCCTTCACAGGGGAGCTCAAATTCTCGCGGAGGTGGCGGGTTACGGAATGACCTGTGATTCCTACCACCTCACCGCTCCGGACCCAGAGGGAAAAGGCGCTGCCCGGGCTATGCAGCTCGCCCTTCGGGATGCCGTTATGGAACCGGAGGATATTGACTATGTAAATGCCCATGGAACGAGCACCCCCACCAATGATCCAATCGAGACGAAGGCCATCAAAACCGCCTTTGGTGACCATGCCTATAACTTGAAAGTCTCCTCGACTAAATCAATGACCGGTCATATGATCGGCGCGGCCGGCGGTGTCGAAGCCGTCATCAGTGTGATGGCAATCAATGAAAATTTCATTCCCCCCACTATCAACCTTGATAATCCCGCCGAGGGCTGCGATCTCGACTATGTACCCCACAAGGGAATAAAATCGGAAGTACGGTCCGCCCTGAGCAGTTCTCTCGGATTCGGCGGTCACAACGGAATGATAATCTTCAAGGAGTTTGTAAAATGAGCGCTATAGACAAGATACCCGGGGGAATTAAATCACTGTTGCCCCATCGAGATCCCTTTCTCTTTGTGGACAACCTGATCTCCTTCGACGAACAGGGGATTGTGGGCACGAAACGGTTCGACGAGGACGAGTTTTTTTTCAAAGGCCATTTTCCCAATTATCCGGTGGTCCCCGGGGTTATTCTTATTGAATCGATGGCCCAGTGCGGCGGTGCCGGGATGAACGCCCTTGGGACCCTCGGAAACTCCCTCTTTTTCCTGGCCACGGTGGAGAAGGCGAAGTTTCGCCGACAGGTAGTACCCGGTGATGAGGTCCGTTTTGAAATAGATAACCTGCGGGTATCTCCCCAAACCCTCAAACAACGGGGAAAAGCCTTCGTGGGGGATGAACTCGCAGCCGAAGCGGAATGGCTCTGTCTAGTAAAAAAGGAGACCCCCCAATGATTGAACCAAAGATTCGAGGAGGAATCTGCATGAACGCCCACCCCGGTGGATGCGCACAGGAGGTGAAACTTCAAAAAGACCTGGTGGAGCGGAACACCTTTTCATCCTCCGGCCCTAAAACCGTACTGATCATCGGAGGATCAACAGGATACGGCCTGGCAACCCGCATGGTGGCCGCTTTCGGCTACAAGGCGGATACAATCAGCATCTCCTTCGAAAAGGAACCCAACGGAAACAAACGACCCGCGACCCCGGGTTGGTACAATTCCAGGGCCTTTGACGTCCTCGCGAAAAAAGCGGGATTGGAGACCATCAGCATAAACGCGGACGCCTTCGCCCACGAGACCCGACAGCAGGTGGGGGAGATTCTCCGCAGAAAGGGAAGCAAGATCGATCTGCTGGTCTACAGCCTCGCTTCAGGCGTGAGGCCTGACCCGGATACCGGTACACTCTACCGATCATCCTTGAAGCCGATCGGCAACACCTATACCACCAGGTCGGTGGATTTTATGAGCGGTGCCATATCCACGGTCAGTCTTGAACCCGCGGACGAAGAGGAAACCGCCAATACCGTCAAGGTGATGGGCGGTGAAGACTGGAAGCTGTGGATCGACTATCTCAGGGAACATGAATTGGTCGGTGATCGATTCAAGACGGTGGCCTTCTCGTACATCGGTCCTGAAGTGACCCACCCCATCTACCGGTTCGGTACCATAGGCCGGGCAAAGGAAGATCTGGAAGCTACCGCCCGGAACATGCATGAGAGTATGGCCTCCTCGGGTGGCGAAGCGTATGTATCAATCAACAAGGCGGTGGTAACCCGTGCCAGCGCGGTGATTCCCGCGGTTCCCCTGTATATTTCCCTGCTCTTTTCCGTGATGAAAGAGAGAGGACTCCATGAAGGCTGTGTTGAGCAGATGGTACGTATGTTCCGTGACCGTCTTTATACCGGCGGTAAGGTCCCTGTGGATACGACGAACTTGATCCGTCTAGACGACCTTGAGATGCGTGATGAAATACAGACGGAGGTGGATCGCAGGTGGAATATCGTGACGGAGGAAAACCTCGAGGAACTTGCGGATATGCGGGGTTTCAGAGATGATTTCCTGCGGATCCACGGATTCGCCGTACCCGGTGTCGATTATGAACAGGAGGTGGACTACGGGGATATCTCCGAAATCCAGTGAAATGAAGCAAAATTAAGTGGACCGATATGATCAGCCTTGTTTATTAAATCGAACGATCATGTGAAGGACCGCCTGTGAATCCGAGAGGTTGCTTATGGTATGGTCCACGTCACAGTGGTAGTTTATAAAATCCCCGGCGTGGAGATTCGTACTGTGCAGACCCGCCTTCACCTCTACCTCCCCTTCAAGGATAGTGAGAAACTCCTCGGTCTGGGGAAAGTGCGGTTCAGATTCAATCTTGCCCCCCGACTCGAAGGTGAGCATGTACATCTCGAGCTCCTCAACCATGGAAAAAGGCGAAAGCACACGGATATGTACCCTTCCCTCCTCCGCGTCTATGGTAGTAATCTCCCCGGAACGGCTGATATCGAACTTTTTTTCAATATCTTCGGAGCCTTTTAGCAGTACGTCGATATCCACGTTGAGTCCGACCGCAATCTTCCAGAGGGTGACCACGGTGGGGTTTACCTTCTCGGTCTCTATCTGTGAAAGCATAGCCTTGGATACACCGCTGCGAGCGGAGAGATGCCCGAGGGTCATATTGAGTTTTCGCCGAATTTCCTGAATGTTCCGACCGATCTGGAAAGGGGCCGGCTGCATTTTACCTGTTCGATACTTTACATTTCCATCCATTTGACAGACACTATCTTGTTCAATATAATAAACACATTGTACCCTCTGGTAAGAAGGAATGTCAAGGAAAATGGAAACACAATTTGACTGCTTTCGGATTGTTCTGGTAGAGCCCCAGGACGCCGGCAATGTGGGAGCCGTGTGCAGGGCCGTCAAAACAATGGGCTTTTCCAATCTCGTGATCGTCGGCCGTGAGCGGAGCTACTTCGAAGAAAACCGTGTACGCACCCTTGCCCTTCACGCCGCGGATATCTTTGAAAACGCTCTGTGGTACGAGAGACTAAAGGAAGCCCTCTCGGATTCGGTTGTTGCGGTCGGTGTAACTCGACGGAGGGGTAAGTTCAGAAAGTACTTTTCCTTCCTACCGGAACAGCTGGGAACGCATCTCTCCCCCCTGGGGGAAGGTCCTATCGCCCTGGTTTTCGGAAGGGAATCCTCGGGCCTCCGGGACGATGAACTCAACTACTGTAACATCGCCGTTCGGATCCCCTCGTCGGAGAATTTTCCCTCTTTGAATCTCTCCCACGCCGTTCAGATCATCACCTACAGTCTGTACAGAAGCTACAAACCCGGTATCAATAACTACGCAGCGGTACCGAAACAACGGATGGATGAGGTCAGGAATACAATAATCGGTTCATTTGAAGCCATCGGTTTTTTCAAGCAGAATGAGAAAGAAGAGGTGGGGAGGTTTTTTTCGGATATCCTAACCCGGGCTACCCTCTCGGAGGGAGAAGCGGCGAGATTGGAAAAAATGTTCAGAAAAATGGCCGCCCTCAAGATACATCAGCCGCGCTGACCTCGGTCAGTTCCGCCGATTCCTGCTGAAACTCCATGATACACGCCTGGATCGAGTAAAAAATCATCGGGAAAATATAGTTGTAAAAATAAGTGCGCTGGTACACCCGTTTCTCCCGGTAGTCGGTCTCATAGTCCATCCATTCACGGATACTTTCAATGTGCCGCGTTGACTCATCAAAAATCTAACCCAAAAAAAGAATTGCCTCATCGAAAA
>CAZJIN010000121.1:0-7105 GCA_964545955.1 uncultured Sediminispirochaeta sp. | reverse complement strand
TATGCGGTGGTGGCCCGTATCAGTGTGATCGATATGTTCATCGGGGCATTCATCCCGGGGGTTATTGTGATGGTCACCATGATGCTCATCGGTATTTTTGTAGCCTGGCGCAACAAGGTTCCGACCAGTCCTCTCAACCTGCGGGAGATAGGGCAGGGACTACGGGAAGGTTTGTGGGAACTTCTTCTGCCTGTTTTTATTGTAGTGATGTATTTTTCCGGGATCACAACCCTTCTGGAAACCGCCTCACTCGCGGTCCTCTACGTGGTGGTGGTGGAGGTGGTGGTGCATCGGGAGGTCAAGTTTCGGGATCTCCCCGATATAGCTCTGAAGGCTATGCCGATTATAGGCGGTGTTTTGATCATTCTGGCACTGTCCCGGGGTCTCGCCTACTACATCATTGATGCCCGGGTTCCCGAAATACTCACGGAGTGGATCCACGTAAATATTCAGTCGAAGATCGTCTTTCTGGTGCTGTTAAATATCGCGCTGATTATCACCGGTTGTTTCATGGATATCTTTTCCGCCATCATGGTGGTGGCCCCCCTGGTGATACCCGTGGGGCAGGTCTTCGGGGTTGATCCGGTGCACTTGGGGATTATTTTTCTGGCCAATTTAGAACTGGGATTCATGACTCCCCCGGTGGGGCTGAACCTGTTTCTCTCGGCGTATCGCTTCGAAAAGCCCCTCAGCGCGATATACATCAACGTGATTCCCTTCTTTTTGTTACAGCTGGTTGCCCTGCTGGTGATCACCTACGTACCGTGGTTTACCACGGTGCTTCTCGGTTTGTTCTAACCGGCCCGAGGTTCGAGGGCCTTGTGATCTCGCGAGGCCCAAGGGCCTTGTGGCCGCGGGATACCCGGATGGCATGAGCGGCTTTCGGCTGCGGGATGTCCGGACGGCATGAGCGGCTTTCGGCGGCGGGATGTCCGGATGGCATGAGCGGCTTTCGGCGGCGGGATGCCCGAGCCCGCGCGGACCTTCTTGTGGCTACTCTTTATGCAGGCCCAATTCGTTCACCATCTGTTGTCGCAGGGTGTCTATAAATTCCCGATAATTTGTGTTTTCGTCGCGAAGTCTTTTCACCTCGTAGACCATCCATGCGATGTCTTCTTCAGCGTTGATGATATCGTATTTATAGGTGTTGTTGGGGTTGTATTTGAGCCAGCAGAGCTGGCTTCCTCCGCGCTTCTTTTTCTCCAGAAGCTTCTCTATGCGGTCAAGTCTGTCTTCATCGGTATTCAATGTGGGTAAACCTCTTAATGCAAAGGAGTTTCAATACTGAGTTCCCGTCTGTTTCGCGTGCCCTGGGGCCGACGGTTTCAAAAAGCCTTTCCCTTTTTCAAAGTTTCTTTCCCTTCAACTCTTCAAGGACCCTTAGAATCTCAGGAAGGACCTGTTTCTTTCTTGAAAGGATTTCCGGAAGATCGAATACACCGAGGTGCTCCGCTTTGAAGACCAGTTTTTCCTCGGCCTTCGGGAAGGGGGTGCACAGGAGTTTGCTGTGTTCCCGGAAGACATTACTGATTAAAAGTAAGGTCCAGTCGAGATCCCTGTTGTTTCCGACCTTCTGCAGGGTATCCAAAAAAACGGGTAATACTTCTTCCAGGTTTTGAAAAGTAGAGACCTCGACCTGACCGATTCCAACCCTGAAGTCCCCCTCGTGGTATTCCTTAAAATCCGCCTCTATCACCTCTCGCGGGTCGAGTCTGGATAGTGTTGCGGTGTGTTTGAAGATCATTTCGCCGAAGCCCTCTACTGTGCTGCCTGTGATGAGGGCCAGGTCTTCAGCGGTGGTGGTGGGGCTTTTTAGAATCACCGTGTCCGAGAGCAGGCCAGCGAGAAGGACCTGCGCGGTAGATTCGTCCAGAGGGACTTTCTCCTGAAGGTAGTGCTGATAGACGATGGTGCAGGTGCTGCCCACGGGTCTTGCGGCAATGTAGATCGGCATCCGGGTTTTTTCCGCCCCGAGCCTGTGGTGATCAATGATTTCGACGATATCGGCGTGCTCAATGCCGCGGATACTCTGGGATGCTTCGTTGTGGTCCACCATGATCACTTTACGCCGGGGACGGTCGATAAAACACCGACGGGTCACGACGCCGACAAACTTAGGGGTCTCATCGGCTGAGAAAACCGGCAGTCCGCGAAGTTCCGAATGAACCAGCAGGTCCTTCGCATCATCGAAGTGGTCTTCTTCGGTGAGCTCAGGGTATTCATTTCCCATAATGCCGGAAATGGGCGAGCTCAGTCTGAGAAGCCTGACCGTCTCGGCCGTATCGGTACGTGAAACAAAGACGGTACCTTTGAAGTCCCGAAAATCAAAAAAAACGTCCCCCGGATCCTTCACCCCTGTGAGAATGACGGCGGGGAACTGCTGCCGAACCGCGTACTCAAGGATTTGAGTGCGTTGTCCCACTACGAGAATCGGCTTGTCCGGGAGGAGTTCGTTTATACGTTCCACGCTGACTTCGAAGGGCATAGCACCGATCATCACCGCGGCTTTAAACTGAGAACGGTCCCCCCGTTTATAGCAGAACCCGGGGAGTACTTTTTCAAAATTTGTTGTATCGAAGGTGTAATGCGGTCGTTCGCCAATCTGTTCTGAGATGAGAAAATCAGAAACCTCGTTGATGCTGACCAATCCGACGAATTGGTCCTTTTTATTAAAGATTGGAAGGATGCTGATATTGTAGTCGTGGATCGCTTGAACGGCATCAAGGATCGGATCTTCAGCGCCAAGCCTTCGAGGATTTCGTGCTATGATATCTTTCACCCTGGGAGAAACATCTTTCTCCAGTTCGGGGGCTTCGATCCCCAATTCCCTGAAGGTCTCCTTCGTCTGCGTGTTGAGATGTCCGCAGCGGACCGGGTGATATTCGTACTGCTGGTTCAAATGGTTTTTTAGCCGGGCATAGGCCCAGGACGCGCATACCGAATCCATATCGGGGTTCCGATGTCCGGTGACGAATATTTTTTGCACGCTTTCCTCCTGGAGTTGCCTCCGGGGCGCCGGCTTCGGGGCTCCGGGACGATTGAGTTTGTCGGCTCCGGGACCGCGGGACGGTTGGATATGCCGGCTTCAGAGCCGCGGGAGACCAACCTCCCTAAGGGGTTGGAGGCCAGTACCGAAAACTGCGCCCCCTGCGTCCGGTGTCCCCGTCATACATGCCGCGCCCGAACACTTCTGCGCCCGAAACACCGCTGCGCTCGAAACACCGCTGTGCCCGGAACAACACTGACCCCGTCACTTCCGCTTTGCCCGGAACACCGCTGCGCCCGTCCGGATAAGTCTATTATATTCTCATCAGGTATTCAAGAAAACCTGAAAGCTGGCTTCTCAGAATATATTCATCATTGGTATGCGCCTGGGCAATACCGCCGGGTCCCCATACTACCGCCGGAATACCGGCTTCCTGATAAAGCCCCGCCTCGGTACCGAAGTTCACCACACCGGCCTCTTTGTCGCAGCCCAGGGACCGAACAAAGTCCAAGGCCTTTTTTCCTTCCCTTGGTTCCAGCGCGGGATAGTAGGTTTCAACAGTCGTGCGGACAGTAGGTTCACGACCGTCCTGCCGCAGGGGTGGAAGAACCTGTGTTTCCGCGTATTCCGCGAGCTGTTGAAGTACCTCATCGGGGTTGTCCTCTGGGAGAGAACGGACTTCCCAGAGAAAGACGGATCGGTCGGGAACGATGTTTCGTGCGGTTCCCCCTTCCATTACCCCTACTGAAATGGTGCTGTAGGGTGGTGAAAAGGGGGTATTCTTCCGGGGATTCTTTTTGAACTCCCGGTAAATCCCTCTGAGTCTCTGTATAAGGTCCGAGGCGATATAGATAGAGTTAATACCGGCTTCAGGGTTTGAGGAATGGGCGGGACGACCTGTGACTTCCGTAACGCAGGAGGTTCCAGCTCTGTGACCTGTGACCGGTATCAGGGATGTTGGTTCCCCTACTATCACCACTTCAGGTCTGGGAAGACTTTTTCCAAGTTCTTCTATGAGCGGACGGATTCCGGAACAGCCAGTCTCCTCATCATAGGTGAAGGCGAGGTGAATTGGAAAACGCGATACGGGCCGGTCGGTTTTCGAATTATTTTCGGCGATCCATTCCGGAACCATGGCCAGTACGAGGGAAACAAATCCCTTCATATCGGTTGTGCCGCGGCCGTAAAGGCGAGCTTCGGCGAAACCGGTTGACCCATTCTTTTCCGTACCTCTAGCTTCCTCACACTTCTCCTCAATTCCAAGTTGAAAGGGAGGTTTGGTCCAGTGCTCCTTCTGCACGGGGACAACGTCCAGGTGACCGGAGAGACAGATCCCTCCGTCCCGGGACGGTCCAAGGGTGGCAAAAAGGTTGTAGCTGCCTTCATTTGTGGGTATGCGTCTTGTTTTCAGATCATACCCCTGGAGATACTCCTCTATCCATTGAATGATACCCGTGTTATCGGTTCTGCTCAAAGAGGGAAAGGAGACAAGGGAGTTCAATATGTTTTCAGCGCGTGATAAGATTTTAGTAGAAGAGTTCATACATCCTCCGGTGTAAAACGTAGTAGAAAATCAGAATTTTTCTCTGGCCCAGGTGTTTTCAAAAACTGATCATTTCTGAAATCATCCAAAAGAGTCCATTTATGTGATTCTAATATTATTCCGTTTGACTTACAAGGCTAGGTGTGTTAAAGTCTGAAATGAAATATAGTTCCGTATTGTGGTATGAAAAAATTACGGAATATGGCAGCTAACTTTATAAATAAGATGTTCCAGGAGTTGAAACCATGACCTACGAGAAGTTGTCCCATCTATTCAAGCCCGCAACTATAGCGGTGGTTGGTGCTTCGGAGAAACCCGGTCCCGGCTTGCAGGTGATTGAGAACCTGCACGCCCTTGGGTTCAAAGGTGAGATTTATCCGGTCAATCCGAAGTACGATGAAGTGTTGGGGATGAAATGCTATTCCTCCCTCAGCGAGGTGAAGGCCGCCGGCAAGGATATTGAGACGGTGGCGATCCTTTTGGGCAGGGACAATGTGATTCCGGTGATGCGTGAAGCAGCCGCGGTAGGGGCAAAAGCTGGTTGGGCGTTCGCCGCCGGTTTCGGCGAAACCGGAGAAGAGGGCAAACAACTTGAACAGGAATTGAGTGATATCTGCGAAGAGAAGGATATGCTCTTTCTCGGGCCCAACTGTGTGGGATACCTCAACCCCAACGATGGAACGGGAACGTGGAGCGCCCCCGCCCCCAGGGTAATAAAGGCCGGGAATATCGGCATGGTTGCCCAGAGCGGTTATCTGGGCCTGGCTGTGGCCAACAGCAACCGCGGGATAGGATTCAGCATCCTCTGTACCACCGGCAATGAGGTAGTGATAGACGCGACTGATTGTATTGACTATATGCTGGAAGATGAAGAAACCGACGTGGTTCTGGCTTTCATAGAGCAGTTCCGTGACCCCCGCAAGCTTTTTCAGGTAGCCCTGAAGGCCCGGAATAAGAAAAAACCGATCATTCTGATAAAGGTGGGAAAATCCGCCATGGCCCAGCGTGCTACTGTAGCTCATACTGGGGCCCTCGCCGGATCGGATGATGTGCAGGATGCGTTGTTTGAGAAACTGGGAATAATCCGGGTCAACGATTTTGATGAAATGTTCGAAACCGCGGCGGTCCTCTCAAAACTCAAGGGAAAACTTCCCGCGGGGAACCGGCTCTTTGGCGTGACCCTGTCCGGGGGCGTCATCAGTCTGATGGGTGACCTGAGTGAAAAACTCGATATCAGCTTCCCTTCCTGGAGCGAGGACGGACGACGAAAGCTCCGGCAAATTCTCCCTCAGTTCAGCGGTATCGCGAATCCCCTGGATGCGTGGGGAAGTGGGCGGATTCAGGACACCTATCAGAGCTGTCTGCGGATCGCCGCAGATGAGCCTGACGCGGATATTATCATGGTTGCCCAGGATGTTCCCGGCGGTATGGCCCCGAGACAGGTGGAGCAGTACAAGATCGTTGCGAACGCCGCGGTGGAGGTGGCAAAGCGATCAGCCACGCCGATGGTGATGATGAGCAATCAGTCCAGCGGGTTTAATAAAGAAATTCAAAAGATTATGGAACAGGGAAAGGTTCCTTTACTGCAGGGAACGCGGGAGGCCCTTCTGGCGGTGCATCATACTATCCGATGGGCCCGGTTCTTGCGGACCCCTTCTCCGGAGTTCAAGGTCAAGCCCAACAAAACGGCCCGCGGGATGCTTCCCCCGGGAGAAGTGGTACTCAACGAGTATGATAGCAAACGACTGGTATCGGCCTATGGAATTCCCGTGACGAAGGAACATCTCTGCGCTTCTAAAGAAGAGACGGCGCGGAAAGCCGAAGAGTTCGGGTATCCGGTGGTGCTGAAGTTGATTTCCGAAGATATTCAGCACAAAACCGAAGCGGGCGTGGTTCGTCTCAACCTGCAGGACCGTCACGCGGTCGAAGAGGCCTATGATGAGGTGTTTCGCAACGCAAAAGCCTACAACCCGACCGCCAAGGTCCAGGGGGTTCTCTGTTATAGAATGATTGAAGAACCCGTGGCCGAGGCTATTGTGGGAGTCCTTTCTGACCCGTATTTCGGACCCGCGGTGGTATTCGGCCTTGGGGGGATTATGGTGGAGGTAATCAAAGACCGTGCCCTGATGATTCCCCCGATAAGCCGGGAGGAAGCTCGCGCGGCCATAGATTCCACGAAGGGCAGCAAACTACTTTACGGATTTCGCGGAAAACCCGTGGCGGATGTGGATGCACTGGTGGAGGTCATCGTAAAAACCGGCGAAATGACCGCCGACCTGGCTGATCGAATAGATGCGCTGGATATCAATCCCCTGTTGATATTGCCGAAGGGAAAGGGGGTTACGGCGGTGGACGCGCTGGTCTCTTTGAAGGGGATTAGTCCGGGGGGATGAGAAAAACGACTCGCCTTTTGTCTGTCCGGGATGTTCCATCTTCGGGTTTCATATAATGAAAGGGGATGTCAAAAAATGGTGGAACATCGGCGGGATGATGGTATAGGATGGAATTGCTGGAACCGGAAAATATGTCTGGAAAAATCACCTCTATCCTATATAATGGGGAGATCGATATAGCCT
>CAZJIN010000120.1:0-7109 GCA_964545955.1 uncultured Sediminispirochaeta sp. | reverse complement strand
AACTATTCTATTCAAAAAAATTTTTCATTTTCAATTTAATATTGGTAGGGGTGATAGTCGGATTTGTGCTTTCCTTTGTTCTTTTCGGAACATCGGCGAATGGGAAACTCGGGGAAGAGGCCCTTGCCCAGGAAAACCGTAGCATGAACGACGGCTCGGATATCCCTGGAATCGGGACGGCTCAGGCATTGCAGAACTCCTTTAGAAAGGTCTCAAAGGAAGTACTTCCCGTGGTTGTGGAGCTGAAGGTAGTGGAAGTGGTAAAACAACAGGTGCCGTCGCAGCAGGGATGGCCCTGGGATTTTCTTTTTCCCGACCAGGAAAACAATGGGGATCAGCAGAACCGAGAGCGTGAGTTTCGCAGTCAAGGCCTGGGATCCGGAATCATTGTGAAAAATCAGGGAGACAAATTTTATGTGCTTACCAACGACCATGTGGTAGGTGAGGCGGACGAAATCAGCGTGGTTCTTCACGATAACAGGGATTACAAGGCAAACTTGGTGGGGAAGGATCCGCGAAAAGATATCGCCATGGTGGTGTTTGAAACCGATGAGAGGGATATTCCCGTGGCCAGGCTGGGTGATTCCGACAAGCTTCAGGTAGGAGACTGGGTTCTCGCCGTGGGAAGCCCCTTCGGCTTCGTGTCGAGTGTCACCGCGGGAATTGTGAGCGCGAAGGGCAGGTCGGGGCCGGAGGGAAATATAAGCGATTTTATCCAGACCGACGCTGCGATCAACCGGGGAAACTCAGGTGGAGCCCTGGTTGATATTTATGGAAACGTAGTGGGTATCAACACCTGGATAGCCGCCCCCACCGGCGGAAGTGTCGGCCTTGGGTTTGCCATTCCCATTAACAACGCCAGGGGTGCCATCGATGATTTTATAACCAAGGGAAAGGTTGACTACGGATGGCTGGGTGTTACGGTAGGCGATGTAAACGAAGAGCTGGGTGAAGCCCTCGGACTCGATGTGGAGAGGGGTGCTTTTATCCACAATGTCTATTTCGACAGTCCCGCCGACAAAGGGGGAATACGCCCCGGAGACTTTATCGTAGGTATCAATGGTGAAAAAATTGAGAGTCGTGACGAAGTGGTCAGGACGGTCGGAGATATAAGAGCCGGCGAAAAGGCCGAGTTTGAAATTATACGTTTCGGAAGAAAGGTAAACCTCACCGTCGTTATTGGAGAACGCGCTGATAGTGAGAAGATCCTGTCGAATCAGAATAAACTATGGCCCGGCATGACGGTGGTACCAATTGAAGAGACGGCTAGGGAACAGCTCAATCTTGATGATTCCCAGGAAGGCGTTCTGGTGGTCAGCGTCGAAAAGGGTACCAAGGCCTTCATTCACGGAATACGCGCGTATGACGTGATTTACTCCATCAATGATCAGGACGTGGAAACCCTTGAGGATTTTTATCGGATAATCAGCGATCCCTCGATAGATAAATTCGAAGTAAAATATATACGCGAGGGTGAAAAAGGCTATGCCGGAATAGTTCGTTAAGTTATAATATATTCGTGGCTTAAGAAGGGGCTTCATAGTGAGCCCCTTCTGTTTTTACCGGTAAAGCACGTGCCAACATAGCAACCGGCTTAGCAAAGGAGACGTATGAAAAAATGAAGAATTTTGTGGAATATGATGAGGTGCGCAACAATTCTTTGAAACTAGCCTATAAAATACACCAAACAGGCTTCATCCCTGATGTGATCTACGTGCTTCTTCGTGGTGGAGCCTATGTGGGCAATGTAATAAGTGAATATTTCAAAATCATTCGCAGGAACGGTCGTCCCGTTTTCTATGCCGCGGTGGTAGCTCGATCTTACACGGATATTCACAAGAGGTCACAAGTCATGATAGACGGATGGACCTATAAGCCTGAATACCTGAGAAACGGGGACAAAATTTTACTGGTAGATGATATTTACGATTCCGGTCGAACCATGAACCATCTGGCCGAAGTGATAATGAACCATGGAATACCCAGGGAAGACTTGAAGATAGCGGTCCACGATTACAAGGTTTTTCCAAACAGCGAAGAACAAATGCCCTTCAGTCCCGATTATTATTGCCGCAAACATGAAGTTCGTACCCCTGAAGAGGATGTCTGGATCCACTACAAAAGTCACGAATTGGTAGGCTTGAGCAAGGAAGAATTCGAGAATTACTACTCATATACCGATAAAGAGTTTATACAAATATTGGAGAAAGAGTTATTCCGCGAAAAACGGTAGCTTAAGATGGGTGATGTGAAAAAAAAGGTACTCCTGATCACTTTGATTTTTTTAATAATGGCGGTTCTTTCTGTTTCCGCGCAGGGAATCGGGTATGATGATCTCTTCCTCAGTCCGAGGCCGGGAAAGTATGCCGATGATATCAAGGTTAGTCTGTCCACGGACGGAACCGGGGAGTACCAATACCGTTTTCTAAACAGCAGTCGTTCCGACTGGGTGGATTACCGTTTTCCGCTTCACCTGACCGCCGCGCCCGGGGAAGAACGGAGATTTGTCCTGCAGGTCAGGGAAGGTGGTGCGAGGGAAATCGAAGCCTCTGAAGATTTCAGGGAGTATACCTTTTTCATAGACAAAGCTTCGCCGCCTAGGCCGGAGTTTTTTCTTCAGGGTGAAAAAAATAGATATTACGCGAGTTTGAGTACGGGTGAAGAAAACAGGATCTATTATTGGATCAGTGAATTCGCCAGAAAGGAATTTCGACGGTATACCGGAGGACGTATTCCCCTCAGAGCCGGGGCTCTCCTCAAGGCATACACCATTGATTCCGTGGGAAATCACAGCGATGTACTCACAGAGTCAATTCAACCGACCCTAAAATGTGAATACGCCGATGCCCTTGAGATACCCTCTCCGGTGGAGGGACGCTTTGTGAATCCGCAATGGTTCGTCATTTCAAACTCTGACTGCTTTGAATGGATACGTTATACCATCGACGGAACGGATCCCCGTTATCGGGGGGCGAATTATGTAGATCCGGTGCTGATTCGGATGCGCGGCGATATATATCTACGGGTCGCGGCAAAGCCCTATGAAAGCGACGAAGTGATGAGTCGGGAAATTAGATTGGTAATCGAAAATCCTCCAGGTGGAATATCGGTTCCCCCGGGAGAGCGGGTCCAGGAGCTGGAAAGCTTGCCCTTACCTGAGGAGAAGTCGGGATACGAATATCATTATTCCCTGGAAGAACGTGAAGTGAGCCGGGGAAACAGGGTCTTGAGAAAACGTGTTAACCCTGATGTAACCGAGGGAATGTTGAATTATTTAGTATACCGCGTCGGAATCTACCACGGAGATTCGGAAAGGATGTACCAGGCACGCTCCTTTTTTATCGTCGATCGTAGGGTGCCCTCGCCACCGACCATTGAAATTATGGGCGACCTTCCCTTCTCACGGGAATTAAAAATCGCCCTCCATTCATCCGACGACGCGGAGATCTATTACAGCACTGATGGGTCAACCCCTGATCATTTCTCAAAAAAATATTCCGGTCCCTTTTTTGTTACTCCGGGTAATCCCGTGGATATAGGCGCGATCAGTCTCCGGACTGTTGCCCGGTACAAAAATGGAAAAACAAGCGAGGTCTCTTCGAAACTCCTTCCCTTTGATCGACAAAAACCATTCCCCCCCGATTACCGTGTGGTTGAACAGGGTTCAGGGGGAGCACTTTTCAAGCTGAACCATCGAGAATCAAAGGTGGATTTTCTCTACAAAATTGTCTACAGTGAAACCGCCGGAATAGAGATAGACGAAGATTCTTCGATATGCGGGAATACGCTCAGGATTAGTTTTCCCTACGGCTATGAGGGAAAGGCGAGAATCCGCTTTGCTGCAAGGGACAGGGCGGGAAACATTTCTCAACCCACTTCTATCGAGGAGATCCGGGTGGATACGGTACCTCCTTCACCCCCTTCGATAGAGTTTTCCGATTCACAGGTAACGATTTTAGGTGAAGGAAATCTTTTTTACAGACTCGAGCCTGTGATGAAGGAGTTCGAAGTTTATTCCGAACCGATCAGCTTTGATGTGGGGGATGGCGAAAAGCAAGAATACACCCTGACCGCGAGAGCTGAGGACATGTCCGGTAACAGGTCCCGACCTTCAGTAAAAGAGCTTGTTTTTGACCGAAGGAATGCATCACCCCCCCGAGTAGTGGGAATAGAGGATGGCTACAGCTATTCCGAACCCGTCGTCCTGCGGGTGATCGGAGCAACAAGCGACGTCGTAACCTACTACCGGCTCAGTGAAATTGAATCGGAAGATTTGGAGGATGATCCCGATACGGCTCCAGGCTTTTCTGATACCGTACTCAATGAACCTCTTGCCATTGAGGGAATCGCGGATAGCGAGGTCGAGTACCGCCTGCTCGTGCGCAGCTATCTTCCCGGAAGCGACAGCTGGAGTAAAACCCTGGAGTATTCCTTTACCATCGACCGCCTCCCTCCTGAAAAGGAGGACCTGAGTACTTTGATAGATCCCGGTGTTTTCAATGAAACAAAGGTACTGAAAAAAACGGATTTTCCCATTGGAGAAGAGGTCTGGGTTCACGCAACGGAAGAACCGATAAGCCTGGATGAAAATAAAACTCCCCGGAAAATTCGTGAAATGGGTACTCCTCTCAGTACGGGTGTTGTCCTACGGGGAAAGGAGGGAGAAGAGAAACTCTATTACCTCTATGCTGCGTCCTTTGACGCGGCGGGGAACGCAGTTGGATCTGGCCCCTTCCAGGTGATGATCGATATGTTGAAGCCGGAGGTTCCCGAACTCTCCGGCATTCCCGAAGATGGTGTAGGGAGAGATTCTTTGACTATTGCTGCGAAGGGTGATTACCCCCATGAGATCGTATATGAAATCACCTCTGATTTCACCATGCCCGATGAACCGGACCACGATTCTCCGAAACTGAATCTCCCACTGACCCTAAAAAGGGAAGGAGAGGGAGAAACAGTGTTTACCCTTGTCTACAGGGGTATTGACCATGGGGGGAATATGTCCGAGCCACGCGCTGCGCGTATCACCATGGAGGTCGTCGTTCCAGCCGCGCCGGAGATCAAGGTACACATGATTACACCACGTCTCGCCGAGGTTGTGCTGAAAAGCCATGATGGAGTGGAGCTCATGTACAGCATTTCGGAACAGCCTTTCCAGGTATACCGACGGCCCTTTTTGCGTACTCTTGATACAAATAGCAATTCCTTTACCATTAAGGCCTATGGAATCACGAAAAGCAGAAGAAGAGGTCCCGTTGCAACAAGGACAATAGACCTAAAAGACCCCATTACCGGGCTGATAACCGGAGTTGACGACGGCAAAATGTACAACGGCAATATAGTTATTCGTCCGGTACGATCGGATATCGATATAAGGTATGAACTGCGTGAAGGGCAACAGACAGTTCCGGTCATCGGTATGGACTCACCTCGGATGGGAGAAGAACTCACGGTGAAAGTATCGGAAGGTGGAGAGAAGAGATTCCGCCTAGTCCTGGGATATGTTGATACCATGACAGGAAGGGTAGAACACTTAAAATACTATGACTTTTCTATAGACAGGGCCCCTCCTTCGGAACCTGAGTTGGTCGGAATAGAAGAAGGCGCCCATTATACGGATGATCGGGTGTTAAAACTGGAAACACAATCCGGGCGTTCTGTAATTTATTACCGTACGACCGAAACCCCCCAGGGGGCGGTTCCCTTCAGGCGTTATACCAAACCCGAAAAAATCAGGGTGCGACCAGGGGTGAGAAAAGATTTTTACCTGGAATACTGGGCTGAAGATATCGCGGGGAACCGCAGCGAAACGGTAAATACTCATTTCGTGATTGACAAAGCGGGTATTTACGTAGCTGCCGGTGGACGGGATAGCAATTCCGGAGGCAAGGACTCCCCCTTTCGCAGTCTAGACAGGGCTCTGCACGAGGCCGTGGAGACAAATCGTAATACCATTTATCTTTCCCGGGGTGAATATGTGGTGTCCAAGCCCGTGAAGGTCGGGAGTCAGCTGATTTTGAAGGGGGGATATAAACCCGATGACTGGGAGAGCAGGGTTCCCGAGAGGACCTTGATCTCACCGGATACAGATTTTCCAGAAGGGAGTTCGATCTTTGAAATTCGTGGAGGAACCCTCCGGCTGGAACAGATTCTCCTGTCGAATCAGAACCTGAAGGCACCACTGATTAACCAGCGGGGTGAACATTCAAACCTGATCGTGAGAAACAGCAGACTGGTACACTCGAACGGTTCCCTTCCCACTCTGATTTCTACGGAGGAGGGGAATCTTCTTTTTACAGACAGTCTTATCGACATTGGTCCGGTTCGTGACGGTAAAATCTTACACCTGTCAGGGGCGGATATTTCATTCCGTGAGTGCAGAATCATCGCAGGTAACGGAAGTGGGGATATCGTACTCCTCAATGTTGAAAAAGGAAGGATTGAACTCATCTCCAGCAAACTTGCTATCGGGAACGCATCGAAAACCGTGAACCTCTACGCAGAAGACACGGATGTGAAGATAGAAAATTCCATAATTCAGCAGGGAAGCGGTTCGGTCACCAGTACCGGGATACAACAGCAGAGGGGTTCCCTGACGATACGCAACTCGATTGTTGGGACAACCGAGGATAATGATGTTTCGGAGTTCCTCCAAAGGGAGATCCGAAAGGATGAGGCTGCTCCTATTCCGGGAAATCCGGCTAAGGCGAGAATCGCCACCGGTATCGAGGTAAGTAGCTCAAGAGTTGAGCTTAGCAATACTATTCTGAACACCCGGGGGGAAAATGGTGTGGTACAGTTGAGTGCTTCTTCAGGCAGTCTCGTTATAGACGGGTGTACCCTGCGTAACGGGCCGGTGGAAGAATTCAGTTATCTGGTACGCATTTCCGGTGGGAGCTGTGCTATCACAAACAGTATTCTCGAGACCGATTCCGCCGAAGAAGTCATCGCCCTGGATGCGCGTGACCGTTCCGTTCTTCTTCTTCGCAACAGCGATGTGTCGGTGGGCAGCGGCGAAAGAATTGCGGTAGGTATAAAGGCAGGGGAGGCCGTGATCGGTACGATACAGGGCACGAATTTGAAAGCATCGAATACCGATGAAAGCTCGG
>CAZJIN010000119.1:0-7155 GCA_964545955.1 uncultured Sediminispirochaeta sp. | reverse complement strand
GACCTTGAACCACCGTTCGGTCTGCTCTGCTATAGTCCCGGGGGACTCCGTCGTTTCTCTCTCCCTCTGCTCCAGACGCTCTATTTCACCGTTGGCCTCCAGCATCAGCCTGGTCGTAATATCCCTGGAAGTGACTATACCGACGATATCATTGTTTCTGTTCACTACCGGAAAGCGACGGAAACTATAACGCCCGAAATAGCTGATGGCAAAAAAGATGGGCATGTCCTCTTCGAGGAGAATAAGCTTTTTACTCATATGCCGTGCCACGGGTTCATCGAGTATCCGGTCATCCAGGGCCTGTATCACATTCTCCATGCTGATTATTCCGAAAATTTTGTTCCCCTCCGTAACCGGCACGCCGGTGATATTGTGGGACCTGAGGAGTTCGCGCAGACCTCTCATCGAATCATCGGGAGAGGCAGTGAGGATTTTGCGAGTCATCACATCCTTTACCTTGAGGCGAAAGATCAACTCGAGAATCGCGGCGGGTGAATCTATGGTATGGATAGGTATACTTTGCATAGGCTAAGTATAGTACGCTATTCGCGCATATGGAAAGGGCTTCACCGGGGCGGACTAAGATGGGGGTCTAAAGAACGGTTTACAATACCCACAAGCTCTTTAAGAAGATCCCTCCTGGCCCGGGAGATAATCTCCTGAGAATAGGGCACGGCGCCGCGGTCCGGATCGAGAAAGAGTTCGAAGGGTTCAAGCTCCAGGGCGTCGATAATGTTCTGCATTGTCCTGGCGGAGGGGAATTTTTTGCCCGCTTCAATATCACCAATGAAACCCGAGGAGAGATTAGCCCTTTCGGCAAGTTTCATCTGGGAAATATTTGCCCTATAACGGGCTTTTTTCAAATTTAATATCAACAATTCCTGTACTTTTATCATAATGTTTACCCCCACTTTACTAGATGGAGCACGGTCTTTCAACCAATAACTTCAAAAAAATCCAAAAAATATAAAATATAGTCAAATATACGGGTTCTCTTCATTTTTCTTTGAAAAAGTCCCGGTGGAATAACATATTTTATAATGAGAGTATGAAGAAGCGCGGGGGGAGAAATGAAAAAAGAGACCCAGTTACGCCGTCAAATGGTGGATGAACAGATTTGCGGCCGCGGCATTGTCGACAAGCGCATTGTCTCCGCTTTCCTTCAAGTGCCGAGACATCGATTCATTCCGAATGTTGATTTCGCCGACGCCTATGAGGACAGGCCTGTTCCGATCGGAAACGGGCAGACAATCAGTCAGCCCTATATCGTTGCTTTGATGTGTACAGTTGCGGAGATTGAATCTGATGATCGGGTCCTGGAGATCGGTACGGGCTCCGGTTACGCTGCCGCCATCATTTCATTGCTCGCGTCGGAGGTGTATACGGTGGAGAGGGCAAAGACCCTACACGAAAGATCCCGGAGAATCCTGGAGGACCTGGGCTACGGGAATGTGTATCCGATCCTTGGAGACGGGTATGAGGGCTTCGCGGCACAGGCCCCCTATGACGTGATCGTCCTTTCCGCCGCTCCTCCCCAACTACCGAAGCTGCTGATCGGTCAACTTGCGGAAGGGGGGAGACTGGTTGCTCCGGTGGGGGCGTCGGTGCAGCATCTCATCAAACTGCATTCCACCGAAGGGGGGTTGAAGCGTTCGGTTCACGGTGCGGTGAGGTTTGTACCGATGAACCACGGATTTTCTTGACTTAGCTTCTCGGTAATGGTAGGTTTAGCTTCAACTAAGAATGTTTCGAGGCAATTACCCTTTTATTAAAGGTCTTAGTAGTATGAAAATCGAATTTAGGAAATACAAAGGGGTGTATATCGTCGATGTTGAAGGCGATATGGATCTGTACACGGCCCGTGAGCTTAAAGATGTGGTAACCAAGCTTATCGACAGGGGAGTCGGGAAAATTGTTATCAATCTTGAAGGGGTGGACTATATGGATAGTAGTGGCGTCGGCGCTCTTATTCATATCTACACCTCCACCAAAAGAAATTCCCTCGACCTTAGAATTGTCAATCTTCACGGATCCGTGGCCAAAGTGATCAAATTGACCAAGTTGATGGAGTATTTTCCCATCGCGAAGGATGTAAATACCGCCTTGCGGCAACTAGAGGAAAACCCTTAAAAGGATCAATTCATGTCCGGAAAGAAAAAAATATTGATTGACGGCAATCATCTGCTTTTTGATAAAAAAGGTTTATTTTTCAAAGAATTTCCCAGTGACTATCGTCAGGTGAGGTTCATTTCCATGCTGATAGTGCAGAAAGCACCGGCGGAGATCAAAGAGATAAACCTTCTCGAGCAGCAGATAAGTGAGCTCGTTAAAAACGCCGTGAAGCACGGAAACAAAAAAGATCCTGAGAAAAAGGTCCGGATCTGGGCTTCTTTCAGTAGGGACCATGCCCATCTCATCGTGGAAGACGAGGGAGAGGGGTTTAAGGATCTGGAGAAGTGGAACGAGTTTAACCTTCGGCGGAATCGGTGTTTTGAGCAACAGAATTTTGAGGAGTTGGAAGACTATTTTTCGTTTCGCACAGATGAGAGTACCGATGAGGATGGGGGGAACGCCCTCTTTGCCGCGGTTGAGTACTGGGACCGCGGTGTGGTGTTCAATGAGCCCCGCAATGCCGTGGCGGTGTACAAGTACTTTAATCATACAAAACGACCCGGGATTGAACTGGTCTGACGGCTATAGCCTGATTTGTTAATCCACAACCTTGAGAACCACGATGGTTTGATCATCGTGTCGTTCCGCCTGCCCCGAATATCGTCGAAGGTCTTCTTCCACCAGCTCGGTTATCTCCTTTGCCGATGATTTATGTGACCGGGCCAGCACTTTTCTGAGGGATTCCTCACCGTATTCACTTCCGTCGGGGGCTCTTGTTTCGGGAACCCCGTCGGTGAACAGGACCAGCAGATCTTCCGGAATCGCCTTCAGGCTTTTGTCCTCATAATGCTCTTTTCGTTCAACCCCGATCGGAAGTCCCGCCGTATCGATTTCTATAAACTTTTTTTCCTTTGTCCGGTATATCAGAAGCGGCGGATGGGCGGCATTTGAATAGGTTATTTCACGGTTTTCCCTGTTGTAGAAAAAAATACTCATCGTCGCGAAATGATCGGTCCCGATTCTCCCTATGATACCCCGGTTGAGGAGGGTGAGGAGCTGCGAGGGGCTTCGGGTTGGTGAGGATACCAGTCGTATAATGGTACGAATCATTACCATCAGCAGTGACGCGGGAACTCCCTTGCCGACCACGTCGCAGATTACCAGGGCGAGTCTTTTTTTATCTATAGCAAAAACGTCATAGTAATCTCCGCTGATTCCCCTGGCTGCCCTGGAAAAGGCGGATACCTGAATCCCGGCCATACGGGGAATTCCCCGAGGTAAGAGGTCCTTCTGGATGTCCGCGGCGATTTCGATCTCACGATGAAGTTCCCTTTTTTTAATCAACTCCTCATAGTTGAAGACATTGTCTATCGTCAATGCCGCGTAATCGGCGAAGGTTTGCATGTGGGTAAAATCAAGATCGGTAAATTGGGTATCCTCCTTCCGCTTCACGATGACGATGGCTCCGATTAAGCGGGTGCTTATCATAAGGGGGGTGATAATAAGCGAGCTGATGTACAACGGGTCTCCCTTCCTTCTGTAAAATTCGACAGACCCGGTTTCCCGGTTTTCGAGGGAACGAAGGAATACCGGTTTTCCCTCCTGTACTGTTTTGCCGATTAACTGTTGTCCAAGGGGGATGCTGTGCTGTTGCAGGAACTCCAGAAGCCCCTGCGGATCGTCGGCAATCCCCCCTGAGACGGGGAAGGGGGGGGGCATATGTCCATTGAACGCCCTGGGATGAAGGACCTTTTCCTCCCCGCCGAGCAGGTAGACCGCCGAACCGTCGGCTCCGGTATTCTCCTTCGCGGATTTTGCTATCAACTTGAGGATAGATTCAAGATCAGGTCCCTCGCTGAGGGAAGAACTGATGGAAACCATAAACCCGAGAATTGAGTTGAGCCTTTCCCTTAACTGATTTTTAAGTAAGTTGTAATTGCCGGAGAGTTCTTCCATCTCATCTTTTGAATTGATATGGAGCTCAGTAGAAAAATCTCCCTGTGCTATGTTACGGATGGCCTCTTCAACCTGACGAATTCTTTTGCTCATGAGCCGTCCGAATCGTGTTGTAATAATAATCGTTATGGAAAGGGTAAACAGCAAGAGAAACAAGACGATCCTGGTGCTTGTCCGAACATGCAGAAGAGCCTGGTTCTGAATTGACTGTGTGAGGGTATTCATCCTGTCGCTGAAGATCCGTGTTTCGTCGATGATGAGATCCTGATAGTTCTTCATCGTATAGAGTTCACCGATAAAGTCGGGAGGTTCACCCGCCAGGTTTTCAAGCTCAATAAGAGTCTGTAGAATTCCTTTGTTACCTACCGTATTCCCCGATTCACTGTTGTGCATATTCTGGAGTTGGCGAATAGCGGGACGATAATACCACTCATAAATCTGGTTCCACCAGCCCGAAATCTCGATCAACTGATTTTTCTGGTGGGCAGTGAGGACTCTCCCGTGGGCAAAATTACTGAGCGAGTCCAACTGTCGTTCAAAACGGTTGATCGAGCTGGTCCAACGGCTACTGGTTTCAATGACCGGAGTTGTTGCGATCATAAGACTTGCGGATTGAAAATTCATCTCTTTCATCGAGAACATCACATTGTTGGAGGCGAGCTCAAAATCTTTGAGCTTGATGATGGAACCGGCAAAAAAGACCACCACCCCCAGGGCTACTAGAAATCCGAAAATGAGAAAAAGTTCCATCAAAGCAAGTTTTGTGCTTATACGCATGTAAATATCCCGCTAAAAAATGTCGATGAAAAACCATACCGATAGTAGCATGAGCCGGTCATTAATGCTACTGGACTTATTGGATAAATAGGGGTACAATGAAAAAGGATTCAAGAACGCCGCTGTATGACAGATAAAATTGACACCATAGGCGACGCCATAGGGCGTCAAAAAGTACTAACGGTCACCACTTACTCTTATCTGGGGAAAGAACGGCAGTATATTGATACTGTTCTTGATCGCTATCTCTCGGAGTTGGGATTGAATGTCCTGTTGAATAATATAGGGTACTGTATTCATGAAGTTGCCGGAAATGCTCACAAGGCGAATTTGAAGCGACTCTATTTTGAGATGAAGGGACTGGATATCGGGAATCCTGAAGATTACGAGCTGGGCATGCGCTCATTCCGAAGGGATGTTCTTCAGGAGCCCTCAAAGTACGCGATTTCTCACAAAGAGTACGGGTACTATATAAAGTTCCATTTCCAGATCGAACCCCCCTTTTTCAGGGTGGTGGTTCGTAACAATGTACCCCTTACGGCCCAGGAGGAGGCCCGTATCAATCACAAGGTGAGGATTGCCGAACACGCGTCAAACCTGGCCGATGTATACGCGGTTTCCGAAGACTATACCGAAGGGACGGGGCTGGGCATTGTGATGCTTCATCTAATTCTCCGCAACCTTGGGTTTGGTGAGATTCCTTTTCGGATTTTCTCAAGGGAACACGAGACCATTGCGTTTCTCACCCTCAAGGTCGAAGATTCCGAACACATCGAAGAAAGCTATACCAGGCTCGTCAAGAGGGCCTGAGACCTGATCCGCATATTCCGGCAATAAAAAAATGAATATACTATTACAATGCTAAGGAAAGGAGATCCTATGTTTGGTCGTTTATTGTTGTTGTTTACCCTGGTACCCCTGGTGGAGCTCTACCTTTTGATAAAAATCGGATCGATGATCGGCGCGCTTCCGACGGTTCTCATCGTGATCGGTACCGGTGTGCTGGGAGCCTATCTGGCAAGGCAGCAGGGTTTTCAGATCTGGATGCGGATACAACGGGAAATGCAGTTCGGCAGGTTTCCGGCGGAGGAAATGCTCGATGGGCTTTTGATTTTCGGTGCGGGAATTGTGCTGGTTACTCCGGGGATAATCACCGACCTTGTGGGCTTTCTCATTTTGTTTCCCTTCACCCGCGCATACATTCGTGAAGGGATAAGAAAGCGATTGATGAGGATGATGGACAATGGCAATGTCACTTTCAGGGATTTTATCCGCTGAGGGTGGCTCGAAGGTTATTGCAGGTGAGGAAGTGTATGGAAAAAGGGCGCGTGGTAAAAAAATTTGGTTGACCGAAACTATAAAAACCGATATGGTTTCTTAAGTTTTTATAATGGAGGATATCCGGTGGAGCAGGAACGGAAGCGCATTTTGAGAAAAGCCCTGTCTCTCTTTTTTAAGAAGGGATACAGCAGGGTGACGACACAAGAGATTTCCTCCGCCCTGGGGATCAGCAAGAAGACCCTCTATCTACATTTTCCTAGTAAAAAAGAAATAGCCCTGGAGGCGCTATCGGCAAACCTCGAAGGGGTGGGGCGACGGATGGATATGATTCTCGATAACGGAAGTTACGATTTTGGGGAAAGGTTTGTCCGTTTTCTGGCCTTGGTGAACCATCAGATACGCAACATCGGTGATCTGTTCATTGAGGATATTCACCGATCTCTTCCGGAGGCTTGGGAGATGATCGATGCTTTCAGGCGAAACAGGGTACCCGGTTTGCTCCACAGACTACTGACCGAGGGGCGAAACCAGGGTTTTGTGCGTGATGATGTGGAGATTGAGGAAATTGTATTTCTGGTATCAGGCTTTATCAACGGGGTTCTGATACCCGAAAGGCTTGTTGAAACGGGGGTTTCCCTGCACCAGATTTTTACAAGCTTTATCGAGATGCTGTACGGGGGAATCCTTAGTCTCGGAGGACGCGACGCACTGGCGGGGAAGAAGAACAGGATAAAACTGGAGGAGCTATATGACGGGAAAGAACTATGGATCGACTGATTCGTTCAGGGCAATAGCGCTGATGTGCCTGACGATGTTTCTTGCAGGGGTTCTTCCGGGATGCAAGGGGAAGACGGAGCAAGTAGACGGGAATGGAACCATCGAGGCAATTAAAGTGGATGTGACGGCGCTACAGAGTGGGATACTGAAGAAAATCCATGTGCGGGAAGGAGATCGGGTGAGTGACGGGATGCTCCTGGCAGAAATTGATTCGGAGATCATAGAAATTCGATTGGAGCAAGCCGAATCTAG
>CAZJIN010000118.1:0-7204 GCA_964545955.1 uncultured Sediminispirochaeta sp. | reverse complement strand
GGCAAACACCTCCGCGGCGGAGGCGGAATCGCCTTCGATCTCGCTATAGCTCTGTTCGAAGCACAGGCCGGCGTACATGGACAGGGGGAAGGAATCGGCATACTTTTTTCTCAGGTATCCCTCAAGAATCATTACCCATTTGTCATGAATTTCTCCCGAAAGGCCTACCTCCCGTTCGATATTGATGATCCCCTCATTTCCCGGAGCTACCCTCGCCGATACAACCGTGGGGAGTCCGAAGCTGTAATACCCGCGGTCATGTACCGCAAGTCCGTTGATGGCCCCTACGGTTTTTCCGCTGAAGCGGATTGAAATCTCCCCCGAGGAGATCATTTCGATCATTTTCTCCTCCGGAAGCCCCGCGAGGTATTTTCGCTCGTTCAAGGCCTTATCCACCGCGTCCCGGTCCACCGTGGTCCTGTCCATTTTCCTCGCCCAGAAGCTCGATTCCCTGATCAGATCGGCAATCAAAGAAAATCGGGTGGAAAGACGGTCCCGCTGCTCAGCCAGGTAGACACCGTGTCGCACGACTCGGGCGATCCCCGTTGTTTCGAAGGGGAGGAGCCCCTCCTGTTCCGTGATCAGGCGAATAAACCCAACATAACGGGCCAGGTTTTCCTTCGAGAGGGGCATCACCGAATCGAATTCGGCGGAAACCTTGAAATGTTTATAAAAATCAGGATCCAGGGTGTAGAGGTAATCATAGAGGTTATCGGCGCCGACGATGATCACCTTCGTATCTATTTTGATGGGAGTGGGCTTCATCAGGGTATACTGGAAGCTGACAATATGCTCGCTCGGTTGAATTTGCACTTGCTCGGTCTGCAGGGCCCTCTTCAACTGGTCCCATAGCTCTTCATCCTTGAGAAGGTCCTGGGCGTTCAAGATCAGAAAGCCCCCGGACGCGCGGACCATCGAGCCTGCTTTTATCATCATGAAGGTGGTCCTGCTCTGACCGTTGAGATCGAGTTTAGTTTCGATCGTTCCAAAGAGGTTGGTAATGGAGGGGTGGTTTTCAAAAACCGCGGGAACAGTCTCGGTGTGGCTGTTGTCCACCAGCACGTTTACCCCGTACCTCACCAGGGCGGGATTCCCATGGCTGTCCGCGGGTTGATCCCGCAGAAACAGGTAGAGATGGTGAATAATATCATCCTTGAGACCTTGCAGATAGTCCCGGATATCCGGGTTTGTGTAAGAGTTGTGTAAAAACGCCATCTCCTCTTCCACCCCGGGGGTGATGGTATCGATCTGCAGTCGTTCCAGCTCTTTCTCCAGGGCCGTTCGACCGTCCTTGAGCTCTTGGAAAATGTGCTTCATCTCATCCATCAGTTGGTAGTACCGTTCTCTAATCCGGTTCCATTGTTCCTGTTTTATCTTCCCCCGGTGCACGAGGTCCTGGAGTTTGTCGAACTCAATCGGTTCTCCCTTGTATACAGGAATAATATCCGTGGTATCGGTGTTTTCCTCGTGGATGTGCATCAGCTGAAAACCTTCACTGCCGAGTTTTTTCTCAAACTCCGTGAGCTCACGGTTCTCTTCATTTTCAACCATGCTGATAAGCTGATCTCGTTCCTTCTTATAGATATCGCTGTCCAGCTTTTTTCTGATCAGCTCCTTCATATTTTCAACGAATTGGTGAATCCGTTGTTTGAAAAGTTTGCCCTCACCCTGGGGAAGATAGAGTACACCCGGATAGTCGGGGTCGGAGAAATTGAACACATACAAAATGTCCCGGAGGTTTTTCTCAGCAGGTTCGAACTGGGCCAGGACTTTTTTTATCGCGGTGGTTCTGCCGGTTCCCGGCTGGCCGGTCACAAATATGTTGTAGCCCCTCCCTCGTAGTTCGGTTCCCATCTCCAGGGCACGCAGGGCCCTGGGCTGACCGATCACGTCGGGCAACTCGATGTTGTGTTGCAGTTGTTCTATCTCTTGCTCATCTATAAAAAGTGAAAGCCTGTCGGCAGGTAATTCGCTCACTCGTTTTGCTCCCTTTTGAATAGCTGAAGTCCCCTTGAAAATTATAGTACCCCAACTATAATGGTGCTATGTTATTAGAAGAGATTATTAAATATTTTAATTCCATGCTACCCCTTGAAGTTCCCGATATTTCCATGAACGGACTCCAGGTGGGTCGTTCCGACACCCCTGTGCGAAGAGTCGCCTTCGCAGTCGACGCGTGTATGGCCAGTTTCACCCGCGCTGTTGAGCTTGGAGCCGACCTGCTGTGTGTGCATCACGGCCTGTTCTGGGGGAAGCCGATCCCCCTGACCGGTGCCCATTATCGCAGGGTCAAATACCTCCTCGACCATGACCTGGCTCTGTATGCAGCACACTTGCCCCTGGATATGCAGATGGAAGTGGGCAACAACGCAGGTTTGGCCGACGCCCTTAATCTCAAAACTCGTGAGTCCTTTGGTGACTATCACGGTATAAAGATCGGATTAAAGGGCGAATTGCCCGAAGCCCTTGATATCGATGGGGTACTCCGGCAATTGGGGCTCTCCCGGGACGGGGCGTTGGGAATTCTGGATTTTGGAAGCGACCGGATTCGGACCGTCGGTATCATTTCAGGCGGAGCCGACAAGGAAGTCGAACAGGCTTTAGATGAAAATCTTGACCTTTACCTGACCGGCGAGCTGAGCCACCAGGTGTACCACACCTGTCTCGAAGGGAAGATACACCTTATTGCCGGCGGACACTACTATACTGAGACCTACGGTGTGCGGAATCTCATGAAGCGGTTGCAAAGGGATCACGAGGTGGAGACCGTCTTCGTAGACGTCCCCACCGGTTTGTAGAGGGGAAGATAAATGAAAACGGAGAAGCTCGACGGATCAGACCACGGTAGACTGCTTCCGCTGGTGCTTTCAGCGGTCCTGATAATCCTGGACCAGGTCACCAAAGCGCTGATCGTGCAGAATATTCCGATTTACACGATCGGGGCCTCCTACTGGGGAGGGTTCCTGCGGATTATTCATACCAGAAATCTTGCTATAGCCTTCAGTATTGGAAGGTCACTCCCCGAGCAGCTTCGGGTAGTTTTTTTCATCGTGCTTCCCCTGATTCTCCTTGTAGCGCTGGTGATCTACTTTATAAAAACGACGCAGTTCACCAGTCTGCAAAGATGGGCCATGGCTACCATCATAGGTGGTGGATTCGGGAACATGGTGGACCGACTTTTCCGCCCCGAGGGTGTGGTCGACTTTATCGATGTCAGGTTCTATGGACTCTTCGGCCTCGAAAGGTGGCCGACCTTCAACGTGGCCGATTCCTCGGTCGTGATAGGAGGGATACTGCTTGTGGTCTCTTTTATTTTTGAAAAGGAAGGTAGGGATGAATAAAAAGGTCAATACGCTCTTCTTTGTGCTTGGTGCAACGGTGTTTAATATTTTTCTGATGATCCTCATCATGACGCTCGGACTAGCCGCTATCAGCATTGTGGCAGGAGAGAGCGTCAGTGCGGGGACGGCACAACTTCTGTTTTTCCTGCTCTTTTTCGGATCAGTGGGAGGGGCTTTCCTGATCTACCATCAGGTAATAAAACTGCTTTCGAGAAAGTTTGACCTGGATAAGTATTTTCATCCCATCTTCAAAAAGCGCAAATAGTATTTTCAGTAATGGTGGTACCAAGGTATGGAGGTACGGCATGCGACGTCTCGGTATGTCCTTCTTGGGGGCAGCGGCCGGGAATTAGTTCCGTGTGAGAATAAGCTGACCTAATAACCGTCTGATATAGCGCGGTTCTTGTCTTTTTTGTACAACTCATCATAGACAAAACCACGTTTGCGAAGGTTGTCCTTCAGCTCCTGGGGAAAAGGCATGTTGCGCCAGAAGATTCCCCGGACCTCTCTATTCAGCTTCTGAGTGCCTTCGCTCTCTTTCGTGATCCATAGCACATAATCCTGGATAAAGTATTCCTTCACGTCTCCCCGAAGTTTCTGGCTGTCGAACCACATATAATAATGCCCGGTCAAGCCTTCTTCCATCCAGTAATGCTGGGCCTTTTCTTTCGCCACCTGCCATCGCAGGTCCGCCACCGCCATGATCACTGCGGTTTTCAGGTCCTTCGGGTACATGGGAATCGCGACCCGACCTCGGCTGGTAGCGCGGTTGAATCTTTCAAAGGGTTCCCAGCAGATACCCCTCTCACCATAGCAGGGCAAAAGGATAATATAGGGTACTATTCGATTGATCTGTCCCTTGAAACTACGGGTAAAAGCCCCGGGATCGATACCTTCAATGGAGGTGAGCTCACGGATCACGTTTTCCCGGGTTCCTATCTCTCTGTCGATTGGTCTAAAATATTGCTTCATGAGAAAAGGAATATGATTGCCCTGGCGTCCCACGCTCATTTTTGCCATCTGGCGAACAGTGTTGAATTCCTGTTCAATGGCCTTCGTGTCTACCTTGATCTCCGCACCGAGGTCCTCGGCCTTCTGTTCAAGCTTCTCCAGAAGCTGCTGAGCTTCTTCGAGTTGCCGAAAAAGCGCACTCAGCTCCTTGTCTATATTGGAGAGCTCTTTCACGAGCTGATTGATCTCGCCGAGGGTTCCCCTTTGTTCCGGTGTATAGGGAGACTTTAGATTGAAATACTCCTGCATAGTTCTGTGAGAGCGGAGTGATGCCGTTTTGTCGTTCAGGAGCTGCTCGGCGCTTTCTATTTCTATAACTTTTGCCTTGATAAGTCCTATCTGCACATCCCTATTACCCCGGGCTTTGTCTACCTTCCCCAGTATCCGTTCTCCCTGGTCCTTTTGAGCTACCCGAACCTCGTCCTGGGCGGATTGTCCCACTTCCCCATGGGCGATTTTCAGGAGCCACTCATCGGTATAGTAGATCGGTTCATCGTATTCGTTTCTGTCTATTACACGTCCAAGGAGGTCTCTCTGTTCTTTTGAAACTGCCGTGGGAAGGAGGTAACCGAAACGAAGCATAAAGCGTTTGGGATCCGACACTTTTGTATGTATGCGAACGGCGATCCCCGCGATGAGGTTCCAGTAGGCGGCGATAAGCTTTGACCGGTAGACCGAACGTTCCTTCGGATCCTCGACATTGAGGAATCTGGCCATCAGGGTGTGCACCCTTTTTGCCTCGTCGCCCTCACCCGAGAGTGCCTGTTTGTAGAAGTCAGGGGAGCAAAATAAGGGGTTAGGGGTATCCTCAAAATATTTTGAGACTGAGGAAAAGGTTGTTCGGGAAAGATCAACTTCCTGGGCCGGCAAGGCAGGTTTCTCGGCGGTGGTTTCATCAAAAAGATCGGTAAAATCCGGTGTCTCTTCGATTCCCATCAATTCGGCAACTTCAGGATCAATATCTCCCGAGTAAGAATTGTTACCCAAAACTTTCCTACTAAAAAAAAGGTTGTGGAGGTGGTGGGAATCGAACCCATGACCTCGTGAATGCCATTCACGCGCTCTAGCCAACTGAGCTACACCCCCACGAAGGTGGGGAAAGGATAGCTTTTCAATTTTACTTTGTCAATACAGTTTGTCGAAGATTGGTGCTTTTTGGGGTTAATTCTTTTATTAGTAAAAGAATATTCTCATCTTAAATTTCGCTAAAAAATGAGGAGTTAGGTTTTTAGCTGGAAAAAAGATAAGAATGTTATTAACACCAAATGGCTGCAAACTGTGCAGCCATTTGGGAGTTATTGGAGTTAATAAGCCCTATATCACAAACCTCTCCTTAAAGAGCTTTATGACAAAACCACCAGTCATATCCTTCGTATTCGGTGAGGCGTTTTTCGGCATCCGCTTCGTTGGATGCGGGGGGGATGATGACACGGTCGCCGATCAGTTCGTTGTTGGGCCAGTTGGCGGGAGTGGCGACGCTGTTTTTGTCGCTGATCTGGAGGGCTTTAACTGAACGGAGTATTTCGTCCATGTTGCGGCCGATTTCCTGGGGATAGTAAAGAATCAGCCGAATTATGCCTTTGTCGTCGATGATGAATACGGCGCGAACTGTGTTTGCGCCCTTACCGGGATGGATCATACCGAGCCGTGTGCCGACCTTGCCCATATCATCCGCAATGATGGGGAAGGGGATTTTTACCTTGAGGGTTTCGTTGATCCATTCGGCCCACTTGATGTGGCTTTGCACCTGGTCGATAGAGAGGCCGACGAGTTCGGTGTTGAGTTTTTTGAAATCCTCCGCTTTTTTGGCGAAGGAGACAAACTCGGTAGTACATACGGGGGTGAAATCACCGGGATGTGAAAAAAGGACGACCCATTTTCCTTTGTAGTCGCCGGGTAGGTTTTTCATTCCGTGGGTTGTTTTGACGTTCATTTCGGGAAACTTGTCTCCCAGAAGCGGCATTGAATTTTCCATTTTTGTTCCTCCTGAATACTAGTAATTTTATAATAATCGTACCGATTATTATCATCGAAAAAAATTAAAACCCGCCCGTACGGGCAGATTGTTTCCATACTGAAAATGCCTCCAACCGATGAGCAATTGCCAATTATCTTAATCAATTGAGGCAAATTCTCATTTTAGAAGTCTCACAGTCTTCTAAAATGAATTGCTGGAGGTGGCGTCTTTATTTTTTTCCCCTTGCTTCCTGCAGTTTTCACAGATTCCGTAAAAATCTATGCTGTGAGCATGGACGGAGTGTTCGCTTTGTTTATCGGCAAGGGCCTCCAGTTTTGAAAATGGCTGTATCGGCATATCATAGACTCGATTGCATACAGTGCAGTTGAAGTGGTAATGGGGATTCGTACTGCCGTCATAGCGATCGAAGGTACTGCCGTATTGCAGCCTTTTTATCTCTCCCTGTTCTACCAGGATATTGAGGTTTCGGTAGACTGTTCCCAGACTCAGATGAGGAAAATCATTCCTCAAGTTGTCATAGATTTCTTGAGCTGTGGGATGCGAAGTTGTAGAGCGGAGTAACTCAAGTATCTGAGAGCGTTGTCTGCTCCTTCTGTATGCAATTGGTTGTGTCATTGCCCGTCCTTAATCGGAATCATTCTTAATATAATGGATGACCAGGGATCTGTCAAGAGCTGGTACTCGTTTTTTTCAAGGACGGCGGAAGAGGGGTTTTCTCGCAAGTCACGTGTTCTGAAGAGCTTCACGGGCTAGGGGAATTGAAATTCGGTTTCGGGGGGAGGCTGATGGTAGGCCGATGGAGCGAATTTTGTTGTGTAATTCTTTTAGAAATAAACTAATTTATTTTCTGCAAGAAATTTACCATAGATTTATA
>CAZJIN010000117.1:0-7218 GCA_964545955.1 uncultured Sediminispirochaeta sp. | reverse complement strand
AGCTCTCTTCGATTCAGCAAGTGAAATCTCCGTCCCTCCCTCGCGATTACCCCACCAGCGACAAGCCTGGAGACCTCCCTCGAAAGAGAGGGTCTGCTCACGCCAAAAATCTCCGCAAGGCCTTCCCTTGAAATATTCATCAGGGGACTGTCGGTAACCTGTTGGTCCGCTATGTCGAGGAGGTAACTCGCAATTTTTTCCCTGATCGTGGAGAACTGCACCAGCCGAAGCTTGTCCGCGAGAATGGTGAGTTTTATTCCCGAATCTTCAAGATAATTCAGGAGAAACTGAGAGTCCCTCTGCATTAGATTAAGCACTTCACGACGAGGTATCGAACAGATCTCAACGCCCTCTTCGGCGATCAGATTGACCGGAAGCAGGCGATCGGGAGAGAAGAGTACCGCCGTGGCCACGGGATCAGGTGCCTCAAGGCTCTCCACCTTCAGGACCTTGCCGCTGTAGTCCTGAAACTCCGCGGAGAGCCTCCCTTTCACCAAGACCCAGAGGCCCTGGTACTCATCCCCACGAAAAGCGGCTATGGCCCCACGGTTGAAGTGGAGTATGGTGCACTTCCGTTCCGACAGCAGCCGCGCCATCGTATCCCCCCCCACCCCCTCGAAAAGGGGACACTGGTTGAGTCTCTCTACAACCTGATTATCCATTTTTTTGCCCTTCCCCTGGAATTGTAACATATGTTACGGCCCAATTCATCGGGGTAGTCTATAATTTTGTTCATATAATACGGAGATTAAGGGGGACTACATGTTTTGTTATCAATGTCAGGAAACAGCCGGAAACAAGGGCTGTACGATTAAAGGGGTTTGCGGCAAGGAAGAGGGAACTGCGATTCTCCAGGACCTGCTGATCCACACACTTAAGGGAATCGGAATTATCCACGGTGAAGCTGATTTTTCCGAAAATGAAGTGAGGGAAGCCGGAAGGTTTATCGTTGAAGCACTCTTCTCCACCATAACCAATGCCAATTACGATGAGACGCGCTTTGTCGAGTACATCGATGCAGCTCTTAAGTTACGAGATTCCCATAGGGCGAAAGCACAGATCGGGTCATCGAATCTTCACGATGCGGCAGTCTGGTCCGGCAGTACCCGCTCAGAGTACGAGAGAAAGGCCCCTCAAGTGGGTGTTCTTGCCACGGAAAATGAGGATATCCGCAGCTTACGGGAACTGACAATCTATGGGCTCAAGGGGATTGCAGCTTATACCGATCATGCAAAAATCCTGGGCTACGAAGATCTCGGGATCTATCGCTTCATTTTGAAAGCCCTCGCCGCAACGACCAAAAACCTCACGCTGGATGAGTTGGTCAGTCTGGTCATGGAGACGGGAAAAACTGGAGTCACCGCGATGGAACTTTTGGATCGGGCAAACACCGAGACCTACGGGAATCCCGAAATCACAAAAGTAAACATCGGTGTGGGAAAACGTCCGGGCATACTCATTTCGGGGCATGATCTCAAGGATATGGAAGAACTTCTCAAACAGACCGAAAACAGCGGTGTGGATATTTACACCCACAGTGAAATGCTTCCGGCAAATTACTACCCCGCGTTCAAAAAATACCCACACTTCGTCGGCAACTACGGAAACGCCTGGTGGAAACAAAACAAAGAGTTTGAAGCCTTCAACGGGCCAATCGTTATGACCACCAACTGTATAACCCCGGTGAAGGACTCCTACCGGGACAGGATCTTCACCACAAACGCGGCGGGCTACCCGGGAATCAGCCACATCCCCGACCGGCCGGAGGGGGGGAGCAAGGATTTTTCCTCGGTGATAGAACGCGCAAAAAAATGCGATTCCCCCACGGAGATTGAAACCGGTGAAATCGTCGGAGGCTTTGCCCACCACCAGGTTCTGCAACTTGCCGATAAAATAGTCGATGCGGTTAAAACCGGGGCAATCAAACGTTTCGTAGTGATGGCCGGTTGTGACGGTCGCCACAAGAACCGAAATTACTTCACCGAGGTAGCGGAGGAACTGCCCGGGGACACGGTAATCCTCACCGCCGGCTGCGCGAAATATCGCTACAACAAACTGAACCTCGGAGATATTGGCGGCATACCGAGGGTCCTCGACGCGGGACAATGCAACGACAGTTACTCCCTCGCGGTGATCGCCCTCAAATTGAAAGAGGTCTTCGAACTCGAGGATGTGAATGAACTTCCCCTTTCCTTCGACCTCGCCTGGTATGAACAGAAAGCGGTCATCGTCCTACTGGCCCTGCTCTTCCTGGGTTTCAAGGGCATTCGCCTCGGACCGACTCTTCCCGCTTTCCTCTCTCCCAGCGTGGTGAAGGTGCTTGTGGAGAACTTCGATATTAAACCGATAGGCGATGTAAAGGAAGACATTGCCGCGATGATGGCCGGCAAATAAGGCAGTTTTTCAACGGGGGGCCGCGATCTACCGGCCCCCTTTTGTATCCACAACTCAACGAAAAAAGGAACCACCATGAAGTACAGAAAAACGAACAAAAAACGAAGGGTTCACACTTTGAGGGTAATCTCTAACATCGCTTTCCTTATCCTCTTCATCGTTATTATGATCTCCGGCAAAGTGCAGCTCTGGTTCGGTCTTTTTCTGTTGGGGGTGCTTATCAGTTTTTTCATGGGGCGTTTCTACTGCGGCTGGGTGTGCCCTATGTACAGTCTCTCCCGACCAGTTGCATGGTTGTACAAAAAACTGAAAATCCGCCGCAGGCCTGTTCCGGGCTTATTACAGGCATCATGGATAAGATACGTATTCCTTGTGTTCTTTCTCGGCTTGATGGTCTTCCAGCAAGTGAAGGGCCTCAGGCTTCCTATACTCCCCGCCCTTACCGCTCTCTCGGTCCTGTTTGTACTGATTTTTGAAGAAAAATGGTGGCACTCCCGGGTCTGTCCCTTCGGGACGGTACTCGATTTGACCACCCGTCCAGCGGCAAAAGGACTGAAAATTGATCCAGACTCCTGTATCGCCCGGGGAATTTGCGAGCTCCACTGCCCGACTGATGCAATAGTCAGGACCCCCCTTAACGGCCCGAAGGACTCCAAACGTCGTATTATTCCATGGAGGTGCCTGCAGTGTATGGAATGTGTGGATCCCTGCCCCACCCGATCGATCAAATACCGTCGGCTCATTTAAACACCAACGGCTCAGTCCCCTTTTTCTCGACTCAAATGTTCCGGTACGGTGATGGTTGCCCGCGTTCCGGGCCCTTCTGAATAGTTTACCTCACCATTAAGCTGACCAAGCATGGCCTCGATTATTGTTGAGCCCAGCCCCTCGGAAAAGTTCTCCCTCACATAGCCCCCGCCGTTGTCCTCCACGGTAATGCTCAGAACCCCATCCCGGGATTTCCCCGACACTTTCACCAGGGCGTTCTCCGTCATCCCCTCAAAGGCGTGCATCACCACGTTGAGGAGCAATTCACTGACCACGAACCCGATAGGTACTGCTTTAACCGCCTGTATGTGCATCCGATCGAGGTCCACTTCAAAACGCACATCCGACAGTTCCGTTTCATATTCAGAACGATATCTGCCCACAATATCGTTCAGGTACTGATCCAATGGAACCATACTGTTTTTGTCGATATCATAGATCTTTTGATGAAAAAGGGAGGGAATCTGAACTCGTATCGCGACCCTTCGCAGTAGTTCGTTAACTTCAACATCTTTTCCCGATTCCCTCACGGCTTTACGCTGAAGATTCAGAAGGCTCTGGACCAACTGCAGGTTGTTTTTGACCCGGTGGTGGAGCTCCCTGGTCAATTCCGCCTGACTTTTAAGGGACACCTCCAGCTTTTTCTCAATGGCATCGCGGACGCGAAACTCGTTTCTCACCAGACCCAGTAACAGTACCGCCGTCGCCAGGATGAAAAAAAGCCCTTTGTAGGTCTGAAGGTTCAGGTAGGACTCAAAATCTTCGGTAATCTGTTTCAAAATATTATCGGAGAAAATAATCCACAGGGCCCCAAAGAGTAGGTAGCCTCCTACGATTCTGATTGTGGAAAACCTTTTTTCCTTCTTCTTTTCACTCGGATCCATTATAATTACAATTGTTCCGTAAAATACACTAGATTTCAAGCACAGAGGAAAAAAATGGAACAGATCAGCTGGAAAGATTTTGAAAAGGTCGAACTCCGCGTCGGAACTGTTGTAGAAGCTCAGGTTTTTTCGGAAGCCCGTCGTCCCGCCTACAAACTCCTCATCGACTTTGGAACGGAAATCGGCACGAAAAAATCAAGCGCCCAAATCACCGATCTTTACTCCCCCGAGGAGCTTCTGGGGCAACAGGTCCTGGCGGTGGTGAACTTTCCCCCGAAGCAGATCGGACCTATAATGTCTGAATGCCTGGTCACCGGCTTCTACGACGAAAACGGGGCGGTCGTCCTGGCAATACCCAAAGGAAATGTGAAAAACGGAAGCAAACTACTTTAAGTCGCCCTGCGCTGCGGAGTCTACCGGACGACCACGAGTTTCCTGGGGTACCACGGGTTTTTTGGACGACCACGAGTTTCCCGGGTCACCCCATATCGACCCGAGGAATAATAAAAAAAGGAAGGCGCCCACCAGCTGATCTCATAAGAAGGAACAACTATGACCGGCAAGAATTTTTTTCGAAGGAATAACCGAGCCCCACGTCACCTACCTGAGAACAGCTCATCCACCGGGTCCGGTAGTTTCCCAAAATTTCAGATTAGTATCCTCATGATGATGCTCTTTTTTAATTTTATCAGTCGGGGAATTTTCTCACCGCTGCTCCCGGTGCTGGAGAATCAATTCGGGGTCGATCACGGACGGGGGAGCACCCTTTTTCTGATTATTGCCCTGAGCCAGAGCACCAGCATGGTCCTGTCGGGCTTTATCTCCGCCAGGCTTCAGCATCGTGGAACGATTATCCTCTACACATTCCTTCTGGGATTTTCCCTTTTCTTATGCGCCATGAGTCCCTCCTTCACCTTCCTGCAGATAAGCGTTGGAATCCTCGGTGTAAGCACCGGCATTTACGCCCCTTCGGGAGCAGCCTCCGTCACCAACCTCGCCAGTGAAGAACACTGGGGCAAGGCCCTCGGCATTCATGAGCTGGGCCCCAACCTCGGACTCATCGCGGCGCCTCTCATCATAGGTTTTGCCGTACCACAGGTCAGGTGGGAAACCATCCTCATCATGATCGGAGCTGCTCTCTGGATTTACGGAGGCTTCTACAGCCTGAAAGGAAGAGGATCAACCTTCGCGGGAGCTCCTCCCAATGTGGCCAACCTCAAGCTTATTTTTCACAACCGATCCTTCTGGATACTCGCGCTGTATCTCGTCCTTGCCGCAAGCTCCGCCATCGGTATTTATTCTATTTTGCCCACCTACCTCATTCTCGAAAAAGGCTTCAACCCGCAGATTGTCAACTTTATTATCGGCACTTCCCGAATCACAGGGCTCCTCTTCATCCTCGGAGCCGGATTTCTCGTCGACCGCTTCGGTATCCGCCTCTTCATTGGAATCACCCTCGGACTCTCGGCACTCTTCGCCGCCCTCCTAGGGCTACTGGAAGGCACGCCCCTTCTGATATCCGTTTTCCTTCAGCCGATTATAATATCCGCGTTTTTCCCCGTGGCCAATTCCGCCGTATCGGCCATCACCCGCCCGGAAACCCGAAATGTCGCCTTCTCCATGATTATTCCCCTTGCCTCCGCCATCGGCGCAGGCGTCACCCCCACAGGTATGGGGATTCTCGGAGAAGCGGGGCACTTCTCAACCGGTTTTGTCCTCCTCGCAGTCCTGACTATTGCCGGCCTCTTCCTGCTCCCCTTCCTCCGGGTGGAGAAAAAAAAGGACATCCTCCGCTGATTCCATTCCGAACACCAACGGATTTCTCTACCTTAAAACCACCACACCCCTTCGGTGAAGTTCTGCAAGCACCACAGAACTGACCGGCCCGTTTCCCCTCACATCCACAAACTGCAGTCTTTCCATTTTCAGGAGAGGTGAAATATCCTCAATCTCGTTAAAGGAAATATCAAGGATTTCGACATTCTCAAGCCTCTCTAGATATTCAATATTTTCAATCAGATTGTGATCAAGCAGTAGTTCTTTCAGATAATAGAGATCCTTCAGATCGAAAAGATTTGAAATTCTGTTGTGCCCCAGGTTCAATCGACTTATATTTTTACAAAATTGGATCCCCTCGGTGTCCAATATCCCATATCCTGCCATATCAAGCTCTCCCTCCATGGACACGAGATCCGCAGGAAGAATAGTGTATTCCAGATTCCCAAAAAACTCGGCCTTCACCGCATGTATGAAATCAAACTCTACTTCCTCTTCAAATTCCTGTCGGTCTAGCTCTTCCATTCCGGAATAAGTTTCAGTGTGATACCCGAAATCCTCTTCTCCATATCCGTATTCTTCAGAAAAATCAAAGTCGAACCGTTCTTTTTGAATTTCAACTGCATGAGTCTCCAAAGACATCAGTGTTCGGTAAAAATCCAGAGCTCTCGGGTCTCCCGTTTTTGTGGCTTTCCCGATTTCTTTCAGATGAAGGGCAAGACGGTCGGGGTGAAGCACCTTCACAAGCTTCACAAACAGATTTCCTGCAGTCAGGTCTTTATGGTCCTCTCCCCTAAATAACGCATCTGCGTAAACCCGAAGCTTCATTTCGTTTTTTGAGCGATAGAGCTCCAAAACGGTGCTGGTGAGGTTCTTCAATCTGGCGGCAACAAGATTATCATCCCAGGGTTTGTTGCTGGTAATATTCAACCCCCTTCAGGAAGGTATAATAAAAAGGTCCGGTTTGAATGGATAGATTTCTCAAATACTCAGGCTCACCCTCAATTGGAGGGAATCTCTACGATGAGGTGGGTCCCCTCTTCCTCACTGCTGGTAAAACGGATGGTTCCACCGTGGGTTTGAACTATCAGATAGGCGCTGTAGGTTCCTATTCCCGTGCCGTGGTTTTTGCCATATGTTACGTAACGATCAAAAAAACTGTCACGGATGTGCTCGGGAATCGCACCCCTGTTGTGAATATCAAACTTCAACAGTCCCTCGCCCTTTCGGACCTCTATTCGTACCTCAGCACCCTTGGGGGAGGCATCGAAAGCATTCTCAAGTAGGTTTGAGAGGAGGACCTCCATACTCTGTTGCTCCCCTGTGACGAGAAGGGACGTATCTTCATCCAGCAGCTGCCCCTGAACCAGGATTCGAAGCTTTATTTCCTTCTCTC
>CAZJIN010000116.1:0-7221 GCA_964545955.1 uncultured Sediminispirochaeta sp. | reverse complement strand
AGCTTTATTCCAAAATCCCCCGCGGATTCTCTCAGTTTTAAACCGTCCACCTTTTCCGGCAGGGTGATGGAAACAAAAAATCCACCCTCCGGTTTGATCCACTCGGTACCCTCCACCATATGTTCATCCAGAGCGTTTAATATGGCATCCAGTCGTGGACGATAGAGTTCTTTTAACTTCATAATATTCGGTTCCAGCAGTCCCCTGCTGCAGTATTCATACACAATCCCCTCGGTAACGAGGGCGGGATGAATATACGTGTCTTCGCTCCATTTGTGAAACTTCGGCATGATCTCTTTGGGACCGATGAGATAACCGACACGAATCCCCGGACTCAGGGTTTTGCTAAAGGAACTGAGAAAAAAAACCTGTTCGGGAACAAGCTCACGATAGGTGGGAATGTCTTCACCATAATACCTTAAGGGTCTGTATGGGGCATCCTCAATAATATAGAACCCGTACGTCTTAGCAAGTTCCGCGATGATTTTTCTTTTTTCCAGGGAAGTGCTTACCCCGGTGGGGTTCTGAAAATCGGCTACGGTGTAGAAAAACTTGGGAACCTTTTCTTCAAGTCGCTTTTTGAATACCCCAATATCGACTCCGTCCTTCTCAAGGGGAATCGATACTACCTCCGCGCCGGCCCGCTTCATCGCGGTGATGGTCCTGTCATAACTTGGATTTTCCAGGAAAACGGCGTCGTTTTTTTTCAGAAGTATGGACGCGCAGAAAGAAAAAAACTCCATTGAACTGTTTCCTATCAATACCTGTTCGTATTTTGCCCCGTGGTGATCAGCGAGCCACTCTCTCAGTGGGCCATAGCCCGAATAGTGTCCGTACTGAAACAGGACTTTTCCTTCTTTCTTAAAGATCGAAGCTGCGCAATCAGATAGTTCCTCCACCGGAAGTGCTTCAACCGCGGGATTCCCCCTGGTAAAAAGTATCTGATCATCAAAAGCTGCCATATGTGTACCCCCGTAAATAAAATACTTGATATAAAATCATATTCAATCTTGAGGGGCTGTACAAGTGGAAATACGGAGGGAAATCACAAAAATTAAAAAAACGACACAACATACCACAATACGGGATAGTTGTGTCGTCTCTTGTCTATCGATTCAAAGTCTATTCGAAGAGCTTCTCTATCTCTTTTTTATATTTCTCCGCAATCACATGGCGTTTGATTTCCTGCTTGGCCGAAAGCTCGTCGCCTATGGAAAAGGGCTCCTTCAGAACGGTAAAACGATAAACCCTCTCAAAGGCCCGAAAACCGGTTCGTCCACTGACATAGTTGTTAATTTCACCGTCCATCAGCTCTTTTATATCAACGGAGCTGAGCAGATCATTGTCCCGATCGTAGGGTATATGGTTCTCTTCGGCAAACTGTTCAACCGCGGGAATATTCGGTACGAGAAGGGCCGCGAGGAACTTCTGGTCCTGGCCAACAACTACCGCGGTATCTATATATTCACTTTCGGTGAGCTTCTGTTCGATCGGGAGGGGTTCAATGTTTTCACCCCCCAGTAGCACGATGGTGTCCTTCGCGCGTCCGGTTATCTTGAGTTCCCCCTTATGGGTGAGCATCCCTAGATCTCCCGTATTAAGCCATCCGTCCTCGGACAGAACCGATGCCGTATATTCCGGTTGTTTATAATACCCGCTCATTACCTGGGGCCCTCTCACATTGATCAGTCCCATCGTCCCCGGGGGAAGTTCATTCCCTTTTTCGTCGAGAATACGGCATTCCGTACCGGGAAGGAGCTTGCCGACGGTTCCGGGAATTGGTGAAAACTGGCTTCTCACACCCAGTACGGGTGCTGTTTCGGTGAGTCCGTAGCCCTCAAGGAGTAGAATACCGGCGGAACCAAAAAACACATCAACCGCCGGGGGTAGGGCGCCGCCTCCGGAGATCCCCGCTACAAAGTGACCCCCGAGTTTTGTTTTGATTTTGTTAAACACAAGGGCATTCCCAAGGAGTTTCAGAGGCATGATGAGAAGGTAGGGTAGAATGGCAACGATGAAATCCAATAGCTGAGAGCGCTTTTTAAACTGTGGTGTTCGCCCTTTTATCATGTCGGAAAGTTTTTTATGAAAACCTCCCACGGAGACAAAAAAACTGAAAATGATCAGTTTTATACCGCCATTCTGTTTAACGTTTCGGTATATTCCAGCCCGAACAGCCTCCCAGATCCTCGGTACCGAGGCCATCCACTTGGGTTTGATGATAGCCATATCGGCGAGCATTATCTGGCCGATTGGTTTTGAATATGCCAGGGTAGAAGCAGTGGCGAGGGCGATATATTGAACGATCCGCTCAAAAGAATGCCATACGGGTAATACACAGAGCCAGATATCCCCAGGGGACACATCGACACGGTCGGGAATACAATCCACCTGGTAGAGGAAGTTTCGGTGTGTCAGGACAACTCCCTTCGGTTCGCCGGTAGTACCGGAGGTGAAGATAATGGTTGCCACGTCCTCTTCCCCGCCGAGGAGGATCTCCTTTTCCACAAAATCAGGTTTTGAAGAAAGGAATGCGGCCCCCGTTTCAATCACTTCGGCATAGGTCGATACCGGAACACTATGTTCGGATTTTTTTTCATACCCGGGATCGAGAACGACAAATCGTTTTAAGGAGGAAATTTCTTTTTTTACAGATAAGACCTTCTCCATTTGATCCGCGTTTTCCACAATCACCAGGGAGCAATCCGAAAAACCCAGTATGTAGCCAAGTTCAGCCGCCATACTGTCATTGCCCCTTGGAACGTCCGCGGCGCCGAGAGATAGTATGGCCAGGTCTGAAACAAACCATTCCTTTCTGTTTTCGGAGATAAGCCCTACATGGTCCCCCCTTTTGACTTTCAGTTTATGCAAACCCGCGGCAAAGTTCTGGACCTCCCCATAGAGTTCCTGAAAACTTCTTGATTCAAAGGTTCCTTCCCTGTTTTTTCCCATTTGTGCCGCAACTTCGGGATGTGCGGATGTGATCTCCTGGAGGAGTTTCGGTATTGATGTTGCCATTGTTTTTCCTTTTTGTCGGTCAGGGACCGAAAAGATAGGTTATAAGATACCACACCTTTCGGGGAATGGCAAACCTTTTGAGAATTATTGGGGGCGTATAAGTAGCGTTTCTGTAACGACGGAAGAAGCGCCCGAATGTGGAAATCGCACGATGCAATCTCCACATCCGGGACGCTCGCACATACGTTTTTTTATAAACCTTATTTATTTCTCACGATGGTATGGCCATGCGGTTATACCACCTTCCATTACCTTCACATTCGTGTATCCGTTGGCGACCAGTGTTCGTGCCGCCTCGTATCCCCGAAGGGAGATCTTACAGAAAGTAATAATCTCGGTGTTTTTGTCTTCGGGAAGCTCATTAAGCCGATGGCGGAGAGTGCCTACCGGTATCAGGTGCTCGCCGATACCAAGTCGGATGTCTTCCCATTCATCCGCGTTTCTTCCATCGATTATGAAGGGTTTTTCACCCCTGTCCAGCTTCTCTTTTACTTCAATCGCCGATAAGCCATGCATAAAGCCTTTTATCTTGTTCTGCAAGGAATGGGCACATACCACTATATTATCAATGGCCAAAGAGAAGGGGGGCGCATAAGGCAGGTCCGCGTTTGCCATATCATCTATCGTGAGACCGCCCATGATTGCCATCGCGGCCATTCCGATTTGTTTGCTTGCATCCCCGAGGCCGATGCACTCAAAACCAAGGAGTTTTCCGGTATCCCCGTCTGCAATCATGTGGTTGAGGAGAATTTTAGAACCCATAAAAGCGGGACGATCTGGTCCTGCCGTGGTCACGGTGACGACATTTTTGTATCCGATCTGCTCGGCAACTTTCTTTGAAATACCGGTAGAACCGGCGGAAAAATCAAACACCTTGCATACACCGGTCTGAATAGTCCCGGGGAATGTAGCGGTGTTCCCAAGAATCACATTCTCACCGGCAACACGACCCTCAAGATTCGCCAGGTCACCATATGGGGCATGCACGTTCATTCCTGAAAGCCTCTGGCGAATTTCGGTACAATCGCCCACAGCATAGATATCGGGATCGTTGGTCTGCATGTATTCATTTATTATTATTCCTCGAGTTTTTCCAATCTCAATGCCCGCATCATTGGCGATTTTTGTATTTGGAGCCACTCCAATTGCTACAACGGCTAATTCGCAGGGAATCTCATCGCCGTTTGAAAGCTTGACGGCACGGAGTTTGTCGTTCTCATCACCAAGAAAAGCGGCTACCGCGTTGTCGGTAATGACGTCCGCCGCATGTTCTTTTACATGATTTTCAAGAATTTTGGCAAGCTGCCAATCGAGAAACATCAAAATCTGAGGAAGCATTTCCACAACAGTTATCTTGATTCCTGCAAGTTGAAGAGCTTCGCATGTCTCTATACCAATGAGACCTCCGCCTACTACCACGGCTTTCTTGATAGTCCCTTCATCCCGTACTTTCCTGAGCATGTCGGCATCGGGCATTGACTGAAGGGTGGTAATACCTTCAAGGTTGATACCCGGCACCGGGGGCATTCGCGGCACGGCACCGGTCGCGAGGATCAGCTTGTCATAAGGATGGGTGGAAACTTCTCCGGTGAGAAGGTTTTTTGCCTCTACCGTTTTTTCTTTCCGATTGATAGACGTCACTTCCATATCTGTCAGGGCAATAATGTTTTTTGCCTTTAAATAGTAGGCCGTATCACGGACAGCACCTGTAGGGGTACAGAGCAGCATACTCCTATTGTCAAAAAAGCCACCGACGTAGTAAGGGTATCCGCATGAGGCCATGGATAGGTCATGGGCCTTCTGAAGAATAGTGATCTCAGCGTTGAAGTCCAACCTCCTCGCCCGCGCCGCAGCTTTAGGTCCTGAAGCTGAACCACCTACAATAAGAATTTTTTTACCCATAGAATACTCCTTTTAATAATGTTGTAATAAACCCATTATTGAGTTTTTAAGTAATAAATGTGAATTGTTTCACATTTATATTAAAATATTACCATATTTTTCACTTATTATAAAAGATAAATCCGTTATAAAACTTAATATAAATAATAAATATTTATATTAATTAATAAAGTTCTATTACGTACATCATGATTTTTATTTATTACTAAAAGTGTTAAATATGTGAAGGGGGGCACAATATATTATAAAATAAATAAGCTTTGAGCCAGAAACGCGCTTCAGGAGATTCACTTCAGGGAACTTAAAAATGTGGACGATGAGACAGCGGAATGATATGGTTGTTCGCATAGTCCGAATAGAAGGAGGTACGGAAGTGAAGGGTGTAATTTCTTCAGCAGTGGTACTGGGAATTGTCGGATTGGTGGCGGGGTATTTTTTGTTTGCCAAGGTGGGGAACTCCTATATCGGTGTGGAGTCGCTGATTTCTCCGGCGGATACAATTCTCGAAAAACTCGGGGATGCGGTTCGCGGGATCGGTGAGATGCGAAGGAAGATTCTGATATCAGGCGGTGCCGGCGCGGCCGTCGGGGTGATAATAGGCTTAATGCGAAAGTAGAGAACCGTCACGGCAAAACCGGTAAAAATATTTTACCGGTTCCTCCGTGAGAGAAGTATCGACGATGTCGGAGATTTATAACCCCTGTTCAAGGGCGATTTTGCCGGTTCTGATGGATTCCTTAATGGTGAATTGGCTCATCAGGTTGATTGCGCTGTCCACTGATGCGGTATCTCCGGTTATCTCAAGAACCCAGATCGAACCGCTGGAGCTGACAATACGTGCCTGAAGCGCCGTGATCAGTTGGAGAAGCAGGGCGCGATCCTGTTCATGTACTTCAATTTTTATGAGCGCGTGCTCACGTTCGAGGATTCTTTCGTGGTTGAGATCCCATACCTTGATCACATGAACCAGTTTTTGAAGTTGTTTACGGACTTGTTCCAGGACCTGATCATTGCCCTCAACAACGATGGTGAAACGGCTTTTGCCGGGAAGTTCCGTGTGTCCGACGGTGAGACTCTCAATATTAAAGCCCCTTCGAGAGAACAAACCGGATATCCTTGTCATAACCCCGGGGGTATCGTCGCACAGGATAGAAATTGTATGTTTCATTTTGAAGCTCCTTCTTCCACTTCGAGGAGATTTCCACCGATAACCATCGGATACACGTTTGATTCTTCTCCGACAACACAATCGATTATGGTCGGCCCCTTGAGCCCTGACGCCTCCTTCAGCACTCCTGGAATCTGGGAACGATCGGTTATTCTCATACCCCTGCAGCCGGATATTTCCGCGAGTTGATCAAACCTGATTGAGGATTCAAACTTACTTACGTCGAAACGTGCTCCATAAAATGCGTCCTGCAGTTGTTGTATCATCCCGAGTCTACTGTCGTTCATCACCATGACTGTGATGTTTACACCGAGTTCGGCTGCTGTGAAGAGTTCCTGAATATTCATAAGAAAGGAACCGTCGCCGGTGATCAGCACTATCTGTTTTCCCGGCTCTCCCATGGCCGCCCCAATGGCGGCGGGCAAACCGAAGCCCATTGTACCAAGACCTCCGGAGGTTATGAAAGTCCTTCCCGCGGATACCGGGAAATGCAAGGCTGCGAAAATCTGATGGCGTCCCACATCGGTGACCAGTACGGCATCATTAAAAAGCTGTGCCGCCGTTTCCAAGATATGTTGAGTCGAAGGAGGCGCTTCTCCCACTTCATCTGCGGAAGAAGTTTTTTCAGCGGCAGCTTCTTTAATACTGTGCTTCAACGTGACGAGATGTTTCGACCACTTCCCGTGGTTGTTTTCCAGCTCTCCCACCACCACGGTAAGACGGGGAAGGATAATTGACGCGTCCCCAACTATGGGAAGATAAGTGGGCACATTTTTTCCAATTTCCGCCGGGTCCACATCAATATGGATGATTTTTGCATTAGGGGCAAAGGTCCCGAGAGGGCCTGTTGATCTGTCTCCAAATCGTGTTCCGACGGCAATGATGACGTCGGATTCAGTAATAGCCGTATTTGCCACCCTGGTGCCATGATACCCGTAGAGGCCTAAATTCAGCTCTTCCCGGTTGTCAAAGGCGGACTTTCCCATCAGCGTATGTACTACGGGGATTCCGGTGGATTTGACAAATTCCGCAAGCGCATCAAAACCGTCGGAAAGAAAAACCCCGCCTCCGGCTATAATTACGGGTTTGCGGGCATTACGAATCATGACAGCGGCACGCTTGATCTGTCCGGG
>CAZJIN010000115.1:0-7233 GCA_964545955.1 uncultured Sediminispirochaeta sp. | reverse complement strand
CGGTAATTATCACGACGGAACCGGAGCGCTTTTCCCCCGATTTCGCATCTACCCACAACATCTTTGAAATCCCCTTCCGCGGCGCGCAAAGACTCGCTCAGTTGGAGTTCTCCCTGCTTTTTCTTCTCTCGTCGGGGATTTTGAAGGCAGGACAAACTGCGATTAACGTGTACGGTACTCCCGATAGCGGTTTGTTCGATTCAATCCGTATCATTCATACGGATGAACGATTCGATTTTAATTCCTCAATCCGTCTCAATGGAATCACCGGTGATTTTGGAAGGCATGTCCTCACCAGGGTACTACAGCTCGCGGGCGAACTTGCCCGTGAAGGCAGAGAGGGCAAACCCGTGGGGGCCCTTTTTGTAGTCGGTGACTACAAGAATGTGGAACCCCACACCCGTCAGCTCATTATCAACCCCTTCAACAAGTACGATGAACAGCAACGCAACATTATCGACCCGAGTCTCGAAGAAACGGTCAAGGAGTTTGCAAAAATTGACGGCGCCTTCGTGATCAGGGAAGACGGTGTGATCCTCTCCTGCGGAACCTACATCTCCAGTGACCCGGGGGAGGGAAAGTTGAAAGCGGGTCTCGGTGCGCGTCACACCGCGGCTCTCAGCATCACCACCCAAACCGACGCCTTTGCCGTGGCCATATCCGAATCCACTCGAAAAATATCCGTCTTTCACGCGGGCAAGATGATTGTGGAAATGTAAGGAAGGCGGACTCCTAAGCGACATGCCGGGTATGCTTGCTTCGTCAACCCGCTTCACCAAACAAGTTCTACCGGGCTTGATTCGGCGGCCACTTCGCCGGGCGCACCACAAAAAAAGCCCTCCGGCTACTGCCGAAGAGCTATAGTCCCTAGGGGAATCGAACCCCTCTCTGGAGACTGAGAATCTCCCGTCCTAGCCGATAGACGAAGGGACCAAAATAGCTGGCCGAGAAGGATTTGAACCCTCACAAACAGAACCAGAATCTGTCGTGCTACCATTACACCATCGGCCACTGAACTGCAGCAAATGTACTAAATACTCTATTTTTTGTCAACACGAGCAATTCTCCTTTTAGAAGCTTTGTGAAGCTTCTAAAAGGAGAATTTGCCTCAAACGCTTAGAGAACAAGGCAAATACTCATCGGTTGGAGGCTTTCGACGGAGTCTATTCCCCGTGGTATTCTATGAGAGTGGTGATATTGTAGCGTTTCAGCTGGTCTTCATAGTTGAGAAAGGGAAGACCGATCACGCAAAAGATATCCATAACACGGGCACCCAGCTCCTCAATTAATTCAGCCGCCGCTTTCAGAGTACCCCCCGTCGCGATCAGATCGTCCACCAGAAGGATATTCCCGCCCTTTTTTACATCACTTGTATGGATCTGAATCACGTCCTCGCCGTATTCCAGGGTAAAACGCTTCTCCCGCTTCTCACCGGGCAGCTTCCCGGCCTTGCGCACGAGTACCTGGGGAATGCCCAGTCGATCCGCCAGGGGAGCGGCAAAGAGAAAGCCCCTCGCCTCCACCGCGGCTACCGCATCGATTCCACTATTCAGGTACTTCTCTACCATCATGTCGATACAGTACTGAAAGGCGCGGGGCGTCTGTAAAATACCGGTAATATCGTAAAAAAGAATACCAGGCTTTGGAAAATCGGGGACTTTTCTTATGGCTTCATCCAGATTGTATGTTTCCTTCATTCTGTCGCTCCGTAAAAACTATTTGAACCACCCTCTGTACTTTACACAATTCCTAGGGCTTGCGAAAGTCTTATTTTCAAAAAGAATTGAATTTTTAGCCCTGTTCAACTATTCTAAACGGTAATGAATACTATTGTTCCGATCGCAAGTGGAAAAGGCGGTGTAGGGAAGACTATTTTTACGGCAAACCTTGGGGTCGCCCTGGCACGGGAGGGGAAAACCTGTCTTCTAGTCGACCTTGATCTGGGGAGCTCGAATCTACACACCTGTCTCGGTATCAAAAATAGCAATCCGGGTATCGGAAACTATATCTACAAGCAGGAACGGTCCCTTGAGTCTCTCATAATTCCGACGGAAACACCGCGGTTATTTTTTATTCCCGGGGACTCTCTTCTTCCAGGTACCGCGAATCTCCCCTATTTTATAAAAAAGAAAATTCTCAAAGAGTTTGAACATTTGGTGGCGGATTTTATCCTGATTGACCTTGGAGCGGGCAGTTCGTACAACGTAGTTGATTTTTTCCTTGCTTCGCCGGCGGGCCTCCTGGTGACGACCCCCGAGACCACTTCAATTCTAAGCACCTATTCCTTTTTGAAAACCACCGTGTATCGCCTTCTATTCAGGACTTTTCCGGCGAAAAGCCGGGAACGGGATATCATAAAGAATTTCGTTGCCACCCCGGTTGAAGGGAACAGCCAATCCTTTTTGGAACTGGTCGAGGAGTTGAGGAAGTACAAACCCGATTCAGGAGAAACGGCACAGACCCAGCTTGACAGTTTTCTTCCCCGGATCATACTCAATCGGGGGAGATCCAACAGGGATTTTTCAGTTGGAGCAAAACTCCGGGAGATCAGTACAAAAAACCTCGGTATACCGATGGAGTATATCGGGTTTCTCCCGGAAGACCCCCGGGTGTCCAGGTCAATTTTTACGAGAAAACCTTACATGCTTACCGATCCTGAGGTTCCCTTCTGCCGGGGACTGCAAACGGTGGCACGGAAACTCGTCGCGGCGGATTTAAAAAAATCCCCCCGTTTGTTTGATGGGGGCGACAGGGATATTCTTGAACTCAAGGAAGAATACTCACGGATGGGGGATTCCAACTCTTAATGGAAACTCAGGGATAGCTCCTTTTGAACTTCTTCACCCGGGGAAAGGCATTCAATTCCATTGAAGAATATTCACCCCGTTTCAGATACTGATAGCCGATACCGGCTATCATCGCGGCGTTGTCCGTGCATAGTTTCATCGAAGGAAAAACGGCGTCGACCCCGGGCATTTCCTTTAGGCTCTTTCGCAACAAGGTGTTTGCGGCTACCCCTCCCCCCGCGACGAGTCTGTTCATGCCGGTGTCCTTTATCGCTTTCTTTATCCTTCGCATCAGCATATCAATAGCCGCTTTTTGAAAAGACGCGGCTATGTTTTCGGGACTTTTTTCGGCTGTGCCGTTCCAAAACTGATCGAGCTGGTTTATCACGGCTGTCTTCAGGCCCGAATATGATACATCGTACCGATGTTCTCCCTTGTGCAATGACGGGTCTGGAAAGCTGAAAGCCTCCGGATCTCCACTGCTGCTCAGTTTATCAATCGCCACACCGCCGGGGTAACCGAGCTCGTAATGCTTCGCGACCTTGTCGAAGGCTTCACCGCAGGCATCATCGATGGTAGTGCCGAGTACATTCACCGTGTCGAAGTCATCTACACGGGAGATGACCGTATGACCGCCCGAAACCAGTAGTCCCAGGTACGGATACTCTATGGTGTACTCCAGGTGCGGGGCGTACAGGTGCGCCCGGATATGGTCCACCCCGACGAAGGGGATCCCCCGGGCCAGGGCTATGGCCTTGGCAAAATTAAGCCCCACCAGAAGTGAACCCACCAGCCCAGGCCTGTTAGTTACTGCGATCCCATCTAGTTTATCCAGACCGATCCCCGCGGACGTAAGGGCTTCCCGCGCGACCTTTGTTATAACTTCCGTATGCATGCGCGAAGCTATCTCAGGTACCACACCGTTGAAGGGACGATGAAAATCTATCTGGGTCGCTATTTCGTTGCTCAATATTCGTTTGCCGTCTTCCACAACAGCGACGGAACATTCATCACAGGAGCTCTCAACCCCCAATACCAGCATGTGCTTCCTCCCTGGAAAAAAAAGAAGAAAGGTGAGAAAAGATGAACCCACGCTTCCGTATGTCTTCATACCACACGTCAAGATTTGCCGCAAGCTCCTCACTCCACACATGTCCGATCATCACCACGGAGCCCTTCTCTTCTGCTATCTTCAGGGCCGATTCGAGAGCCGCTTTTATCGCCTCTTTTTCCGACACGTTATCGAGAAACACATTTCTCCCTGAATGGAACACCCTGTGTTCTTCGGCGACCTTTTCGACGATGGTTTCCGCGGTGGTCCTGCTGTCGAGAAAATAGAAGTCCCGTTTTCGATTCCGAATCTCGGACATTACCTGGTCCATGAGAAACTCATCCGAGGTGCCTTTGGAGCCCATGTGGTTGTTCATTCCCACCGCTTCTGGAAGCTGATCGAGGTTTTCGTTCAGGATGGTCTTTATACTTTCCGGGGGCATATTGACGTAGAGCGCACCGGGACCGGGGTCCTGGTCTCCAAGGGGTTCCATGGGTTGATGCAGAATCACATCATTCCCCGACTCTACAATTCTCCGGTAAGAGGAGACCGTATGGTCAAGACGCGGGAGAATCGCGTAGGTGATGGGAACGGGAATAGCGAGAAAATTCTCTAACTGGGACAGACTGTAGCCCACATCATCGATCACCAGATAGAGTACACCCTTGAGGGGAACCTCTTCTTCGGCGGCAGACTCCTCTTCCTCTGGCTCGAGGACATCCGGACCGACCTTCGAAGGACCTTCTTCCCTTTCGGGGAGATCTTCGGGCCGCTCCGTGTAAGGTTCTTCAGCTGGAGCACGGTCCTTTGTCCTTTCCCTGTCGTCCTGGGAATGTCGGGGAATCATCATCAGCAGGGCTATCAGTAATACCGAAATGGAGAGGATCAGGATGTAGGCGAGTTTTATTCGTTTTGCAAGGGATATTTTTATTCGGCCCGGGGCTTTTTTTTTCTTATTCCCAGACGGTCTTTTTTTTTGGACTTTTTTTTCGGTGGTTTGTGTTATTTTTGTTTCTTCAGTTTGTTTTTCGTTCACCGGACCGCCCTACCTGGTGGCAGGGCACTTGCCCTACCCGTACATATACTCTTTTATTTCATCGGAATGCTGGCGCAGTTTCTTGATTGCCTTCATTTCAATCTGCCGCACTGTTTCAGGGGATATTCCCATCTCCTCGCCGATACTTTTTAGGGTCACCCTTTTGCCCCCGTGAAAAGAGAAGCGATACAGGAGCACCTTTCGCTCTTTTTCTCTCAGGTGTTCGAGGAACCTCATTGTATCTTCATGGGCGCACTTGCGCAACAGTTCGGTATCAGGCTGATAAGTGGTATCCTCGTACATATCGCCCAATCTGGATTCACCGTTCTCATCTTCCCAGTCCAGGGATACCACTGGATTCGCGGAGTTCATCAGGGATGCTATCTCTTCCTTGTTGACATGCAGGGATATGGCAATCTCCTCTATCTCGGGTTTTCGCCCCTGTTCCTGGCTGAAGGAGTAGTAGAAACGCTGTATTTTGCGAAGTAGCTCTTCCTTCCTGTGGGGAAGTTTTATATGACGCTGACTTTTTGCAAGGGCCCTCACTATGGACTGACGAATCCACCATGCCGCGTAGGTCGAAAACCTCACATTTTTTCTATAATCAAATTTTTCAGCAGCCTTCATCAGTCCTATGTTGCCCTCTTGAATGAGATCAAGAAGATTCACCCCTGAGGAAAGATAAGAACGCGCGATTTTCACCACAAGCCGAAGATTCGCCTTGATCATACGCGTGAGTGCCGCGTCGTCGCCCATCTCAATGCGCCGGGACAGTTCCAGTTCTTCTTCAAAATCGAGGAGAGGTTCTTTTTTAATACCTGCAAAGTATTGTTGCAGGGCGTCTTTCTGTACATTCGTAGTTGTTTGTCTCATTCTTTACCCTCCATAACAATAATGCAAGTTACGTGCCAAGAACATAAATTGTTAAAGAGAATATTTATCTTATTATTATGTAGAGATTTAATTATTGCACAAACGCGGGCAGATCTGATGGAAGGGAAAATTGTATGTTTTTTTATACACTATTGTTTTTAAAGATAACACAAAAAAGCTACATTTCATTTTTTTTTATAAGAAAAAATAGAATTATACGAAATTTTTAGTTGAAAGCTGTCTGTATATCATGTCGTCAAGACCGAGATTCGCTGTTTCCGACATCTTTTGCGCGTATTCATCGTAGAGCATATCCTCAAAAATCTCCTCCGCCTGTCCCCCTTCAAGAAGACCTCCCTTTTGTACGGTTTTTCTCATGGTATCGAGCATTTGTTTGATAAAAATAGCCTGAAAATCCGAACATGCTTTTTTCAATCGGGCGTCCTCTGAAGTGCCCGCGCCCCCCTGTGACCGGGCTGCCGTACCGGTGGTGTTTCTCTGAAGGGTGCTCAGTCTGTTCTGTGAAGACTGCTGCTGAAACTGCCCGAGTTGAAGCATGCTGCTCGAATCTATGGTCATACCCTTCACCGTCCTTTTTGAAAAATACCCTCTACATCACCTCAAGACGTCCATAAAGCGCGCCGGCCCGTTCTAGGGTTTGAAGTATCTCTATTATATCATCGACCTTCAGGCCGGCATCCTTTAGTACCGATACCACCTCTTCTACCGCGGCGGTCTGTTCAAACTGAACGGAAGTGGCGTTTTCCCCATTCAAACCGGGCCTCCCGATGATGAGCTCACTCTCACGAAAAGAAATCACAACAGGTGCGACGCGGACATTCTGTCCCATTACCACTACCCCTGAATAGCGGTTGATCACCACCCTTGCCGGGTATTCCGGTGTAATCTCCAGGGCACCTATCCGTGCGCTGAGTCCGACCATACCGATCGTTTCCTTCAGGTCCTCGTCCGGGGACTCTCCCGGAAGAACCTCTATCTTTTCCGCGTCCACCGCCCTCACCTCATACTCCGGAAGGTTCTCACGAATCACCTCCTGTACACGTAGGGCCATGGAAAAATCCGGATTGTCCAGCAGGACGGAAAGTCCCCCCTTTGATGTCCCGAACTCCGAAATTACGTCCCGTTCAACGATGGCACCGGAGAGTACCCTTCCGACGGTCTTCGGGCTCTCCTTCTCTATACTTATCACCCGGCCCTGGGCGACCGCGTAATCCGTACCGTTGGCGGCCTTCAGATTGGTCTGCATCAGAATTCCACTCTCGATATTCTGCGCGTCGAGAAGACTCGACACATCCACGTCCAGTCGCCTTCCGGCTCTCACGAAGGGGGGAACCGTCGCGGTGACCACCACCGCTGCGCTGTTCTTGCTCTGCAGATCCTCCTCGGGTATTCCGACATCGAAGGAGGTCAGGAAAGTTGCCATCACTTTTTTTACAAGGACGGAGGGAGTGGAATCACCCTGGCCT
>CAZJIN010000114.1:0-7259 GCA_964545955.1 uncultured Sediminispirochaeta sp. | reverse complement strand
CTATACAAAGAAGGGACAGGATGTGGTGGACAAAAACATCACCACCATCGATATGGCCCTCGACGCGATAGAAAAGGTGGAATATCCAAAATCCACCAGCGGGAACAACCATATGATCCAGATCATACCGGATGACGCGCCACAGTTTGTGAAAGAGGTAACCGGAGAAATCATCGCCGGCAGGGGTGAGAAGATCGAGGTTTCAAAACTTCCCAACGACGGCAGCTATCCCCTCGGTACTACAAAATACGAGAAGCGAAATGTTGCCGAGAAAATACCCGTATGGGATCCCGAGACCTGTATCCAGTGCGGTGACTGTTCCGCCGTATGTCCCCACGGAGTAATCCGAATGAAGATGTACGATCCCGCCCTCCTCGAAAAGGCACCCAAGACCTTCAAGAGCGCCGATGCCAAGGCGAAACAGTTTGCGGGCATGAAATTCACCGTACAGATCGCACCGGAAGATTGTACAGGCTGCGGTGCCTGTGTGAACATCTGTCCCGCCCACAAGAAGGTGAACGGTGAAAAGACCGACGAGAAAGCCCTCGTCCTCGAACCGCAACTACCCTTGAGGGAAAGTGAAAGCAAGAACTGGGATTTCTTCCTCGACATTCCGGATTACGATCGATCCAAACTCAACCTCGGCACAACTATAGGTGCTCAGCTCCTCCGGCCACTCTTTGAGTTCTCCGGTGCCTGCGCGGGTTGTGGTGAAACCCCCTATGTGAAACTTGTCAGCCAGTACTTTGGCGACCGTGCCATTATCGCCAATGCCACCGGCTGTTCCTCGATCTACGGAGGAAACCTCCCGACTACGCCTTATACAAACCGGGACGACGGACGGGGACCCACGTGGAACAATTCCCTTTTTGAAGATGCCGCTGAGTTTGGATACGGTATGCGACTGGCCAGTGATCGCAATATGCAATACGGCCAGGAACTACTCGACCGGCTCATCAAGGAAGGCAGTGATGGTGTTGATGTGGAGCTTCTCAAGAAGCTGCGGAACAACTCTCAGGCAACCGAAGAAGATATTGAAAACCAGCGCAAGTGGAAGGACCAGATGGTCGCCGCTGCCGCTAAAAGCAAAAACAAGCTGCTCAAAGAACTTGCCTCAGTTGCCGACTACCTGATTCGCCGCTCCGTATGGATTTTCGGTGGAGACGGCTGGGCCTACGATATTGGGTATGGAGGTCTCGACCATGTGCTCGCCTCCGGCAGGGACGTGAACGTTCTCGTGCTCGACACAGAAGTATATTCCAACACAGGCGGACAGATGTCCAAAGCAACCCCCACGGGGGCTATCGCAAAATTCGCCGCCGGTGGAAAGGGAATCGGCAAAAAAGACCTGGGTATGATGGCTATGTCCTACGGCTATGTCTACGTCGCCAAGGTCGCCATGGGTTACAACAGGATTCAGACCCTCAGAGCCCTGCGTGAAGCCGAAGCTTACAAAGGCCCGTCCATCGTAATCGCCTACAGCCACTGTATCGCCCACGGTATTGATATGATGAAGGGTATGGACCAGCAGACCAGGGCCGTTACGAGCGGTATCTGGCCTCTGTATCGTTTCAACCCCGATCTTGTCGAACAGGGCAAAAATCCCTTCAAACTCGACAGCAAAGATCCTTCCAGCGAAGTGGAAGAGTATGTATACAACGAGGTCCGTTACAAGAGCCTGCGCAGCATCAACCCCGAAAGGGCGGAAGAGCTGCTGGGCAAGATCAAGAAGGACATCGACCGCAAATGGAAAGAGTACAAGTACATCGCGGACCGACCCTTCTAAGACCCCTTCGGTATTACCGAACAGACATCTTTCAGGCCGTCCCTCCGGGACGGCCTTTTTTTACCGCCCGGAAGGCAGTGACAGACTACTCAAACCCCGGCCTGCCGAAAAAGCCCGTACCTACTCGATTGACTCAGAAACTCACCTGATATAGTATTAATGCAATGCACATGAACACTTCCAATTCAAGGCTCGTGTATCACCTGGAGCGTTTCGGTCTCTTCTGTCTCTTCACCCTTTATGTACTGAAATGGACCTTTCGCAAACCGGTACGTATACGGCTGTTTCTGGAGTATGTGGAAACCATGGGGGTGGGTTCCGTTCCGATCATCATGCTTTCAGGAATGGCCACCGGTATGATCATGAGCCTGCAGTTGGTGAATATCCTGGCAATGTTCAACGCCGAGACCCTCGCGGGACCGGCAGTTGGACTTACCATGTCGCGGGAACTCGCGCCGATCATCACGGCGATGATGCTGATCGCAAAAAATGGTTCCTCCATCACCGCGGAGATCGGAACCATGAGGATCAGCGAGCAGATCGATGCGCTGGAAACGATGTCCGTCAATCCGATCCAGTACCTGGTGGTGCCGCGGGTATGGGCGGCGGTATTTGTCTTTCCGATACTCACCGCCCTGGCCAATCTGGTCGGAATCGCCGGAAGCTTTCTCGTATCCGTGGTGTTTCAGTCCGTCGATCGTGCGGGATATCTATACGAACTCGCCCGAATGGTCAATCCCGAGGATATTTATTCGGGAATTATCAAAGCCTTCTTTCTGGGCTTCCTGGTAGCGGTGATCTCCTGTTTTTTCGGATATTATGTAAAAGGAGGCTCCCAGGCGGTGGGCAGGGCGGCAACCTATTCCGTAGTCGCGGCATCCGTCTCAATCCTCGTGGCAGACTATATAATGACGGATATTCTCCTGAAGGTTTTGATATGAAGGGAATACCGGAAAATAAACAGGACAATATCATCGAAGTATCCGGCCTGAAGAAGAGCTTCGGACAACAGAAGGTCCTTGACGGTGTAGATATCGGTTTTCAAAGGGAGGCGACTACCGCTATCATCGGTCAAAGCGGTACGGGAAAAAGCGTGTTGATGAAAAGCCTGATCGGATTGATCGACCCGGATGAAGGGCGGATATTTTTTGAAGGACGTGATATCATTCCCCTGGCACAGGAGGAAAAACGGGAAGTCCGCCGAACAATGGGCTATCTTTTTCAGGACGCGGCCCTCTTCGATTCCCTCAGTGTTGAAGAAAACATCGCCTTTCCCGTCCGGGAGGTGCTGGGGATAAAAAACAAAAAAGAGATCAACCGGATTGTTCGGGAAAAGCTCGACTGGGTGCACTTGAGGGGTATTGAACAAAAATACCCCGATGAACTGTCCGGGGGGATGCGCAAGCGGGTTGCCCTGGCACGCACTCTGGCGGGGGAACCGGAAATCCTGATGTTCGACGAACCGACTACGGGACTGGACCCCATTCTCGAAGAAAGTATCAACGATCTGATTGCGCGGGTCAATCGCGAATTGGGATTGACTTGTATCATCATCACACATGATATCGTCGGAAGCTTCCAGCTTGCCGACTCTATAGCCTTCCTCGCGGAGGGCAGGATTCAGGCTTTCGGGAAACCGAAAGATATTTCAGCCACAGACCATCCAATCCTCCAGAAGTTTTTGATCAATTCTTTTGTTCAGGAACCCGATGGTCCGTCGAATTCGGAGAGAGTATGACTCGTCTTGTAAAGATTGCCCTGTTTGTGATCGTTACCGGAGCCGGTAGTATTTTTTACGTGATGGAAACAGCCGAAACGATCAACGCACCGGATACCTACATGGTGAAGGCCATGATTGAAGACGCAAGCGGACTCCTGCCTGGAACGGGAGTTCGTGTAGCCGGCGTGAATATCGGCCGTGTCCGAGAAGTTGAGTTAGTCGAAGGACAGGCCCAACTGTTGATGGAGATTTCCACCGAGGTTCGTCTCCATCACGATGCGGTCGTCCAGCGAACAATGGATTCCATGTTAGGAAACTCGATCGTTACCCTTCAACCGGGCTCTCCAAATCAGCCCCCGATAATGGATGGGGGAATGATCCGCGACGTTCGCAGTGAAACCGCTATGGACCAGATGTTTATCTCCGGACAAAAGGCAACTGAAGAGATGGCCCTGTTTATGGAGGAATTCAACTCCTTTATGGAAACCGGAGGTTACAGCTCCCTGCAGGACCTTCTCGACATCGCCGGAGATTCAGTGAAGACCACCAATATCCTGATTGAAAAAAACCTCACCCTCCTTGCAGAATCCCTGGAGAGCATCAACAGTATCACCTCCCGAATGGAAGAGAGCAGTGCCCGAAATATCGATGATCTTTCGCGCGCCGTTACCTACGCCGCGGATATCAGCGAGCATATAGACACACTGCTGCGTGACAGGGATTCCGGCATTAATACTTCGATGAGTTCAATCCAGGAGAGTATCGACCGACTCAATACAACCCTTACCAATCTCGAATCGATCACTTCAAAAATCGATCGCGGTGAGGGGAACATCGGCAAGCTGGTGAATGATGATCAACTCTACGAAAGGATAGACCGTGTTGCGAAAAACGTTGACGAGCTGGTGAACTCGGCCGCGGGGATGGATGTCCAGGTGGGGTTTCGATCCGAATACCTCACCCTGCAGAATGATTTCAAAAATGAAACGGAAGTGCGCTTTGTTCCGGATAACGCTTCGAAATACTACAGTATAGGAATGGTCGCGGGACCTTCCTTCAAAACAACCGAGACTATCACCGAAACGGTAACTACTGGTACTCCCGCATCCCTGGAGGAAAACACTCGAACCCTTGAAACGGTTATGACCAATGATATGAAAATCTCCGCCCAACTCGCCCGCAGTTTCGGTCCCCTCACCCTCCGCGGAGGGCTCATAGAGAGTTCAGCCGGCTTCGGCATCCAATATCAGCCCTTTGAAAAATTTGCGGTAGACGCGGAGCTGTTCGACTTCGACCAGGAAGAGACTCCCTATCTGAGAAGCTATGGTACCTTCTTCCCCCTCTATGATCCCGACAGCAGGAATCTCTTCAACTGGCTCTACCTCTCTGGGGGTGTGGACAACGCCCTTCACGGCGAAAACAGGGATTTTTTCATCGGCCTCGGCCTTCGACTGACGGACAATGATCTGCGCACCGTCCTCCCCTTTGTACCGATGAGCCCGTAATATATCGGGCCCGCGTTGACGGACGCGGGTCGGAACCGGTGTTTTTCAGACGAAAAGAGCGGCCATTTTTTGGATCCAGGGTTTCTCCACAAGCTCCATCATCCAGTTCTCCGAGACCCGCTTGTTCATAAGGGAGATCGTGGGAAAGGAGTGCTGCATCATCATGATGTCAAAGAGGCTGTGGCGGTACTGGATCGCCATGGTCCACTCGTGGATCAATTCACTGGCAGCCTCGCCGACCACGGTGGCGCCGTATATTTTTCCCCATTCCCCGGCAATAACCTTGACGAAACCGTCGGGCTGTCCGTCCGCGATGGTGCGACCGTAGTCGGCATAATCCGACTGTATCACTTTGAACTTGATCCCCGCTTCCCTCGCCTGGTCTTCGGTAAGCCCCACCTGGGCTATCTCTGGCTTGGTGAACACCGTCCATGGAACGGGGTAATTCGTGTGTTTCATTTTCTTGAAGGGGGTCGGATTCAAGGCGTTCATCAATGAGAGCATCCCCTGGTGCATCGCCGAATGGGAGAACATGCTCAAGCCGTTGCAATCACCGACGGCGTAGATGTTTCGGATGTTCGTGCGGAGCTTTTTGTCGACGGTTATCCCCTTTTTCGTATAGGCTATTCCCGCATTTTCCAACTTCAGGGGCTCCATGACCGGCTTTCTTCCGGCGGCCACCAGGATTTTTTCCGTGGTGAATTCTCCCTTCTCCGTCCTGGTAAAAATCTTACCGTCCCGCTGCTCGACCTTCTCTATCCGGGTACTGTTGAAAATCCGGATCCCCTCCTCCTCAAGTTTCGTCTGAAGGAGTTCACCGGCAACACGGTCCCCTGTCGGTATCAGGTGGTCATCCATGTGGGCAAGTACAACCCTCGAACCAAGCCTTCCGAAGGCCTGGGCCATCTCGGTCCCGATAGCTCCACCGCCGATGATCATGAGGCTCTCGGGGATATGCTTCTGTTCGAAAAGGTTCACGTTGGTGAGCTTGTCCACGCCGTCAAGTCCCTCCACCGGAGGAATAAGGGGTTCCGTACCGGTGGCGATAAAGATCTTTTTCCCCCGGTACCTTTTCCCGCCCACTTCCAGGGCATGACGGTCAACGAAACTCGCATCTCCCTGCTGCAGTACCAGCTCAACCTTTTCGAAGGTTTTCAGCGTCTTCGGGCCGCTGATGGTCTCGACCTTGTCCCTTACTATCGAAAGGGGATCGTTAATCTCGGGCTTCTCCATCGCATGTATCCCGAATTGCTCGAGATTTTCAACAACCTTACGCATCTCTCCGGCCTTCAGCAGGGCCTTGCTGGGAATACAACCGCAATTGAGACACTCCCCGCCCACCTTGTGTTTCTCAATACCCAGCACTTTGAGCCCGAGCTTGACCGCCATTGCCGACACGGCCATCCCCGCCGGTCCCATTCCTATCACCACTATATCGTACATCCCTGTTCCCCCATTTTTTACTGAAATATTCTACTTTTATCGTTAAAAAAATACTAATTCCACTGGGTTGGGTCAAATTTGCGAGAACTCACAGCTTTGACCGCTTTTACCTACCGTGGTAATAAATCCGGTATACGATATCCGCCGCATCGTCGGATACGTAGAGCGCCCCGTCGGGCCCGACCTCTACGTCCGCCGGGCGTCCCCAGGCCCTTTCGCCTCGAAGCCAGCCCTCCGCGAATATTGAATAATCCCGGACTTCCGGTTCGGTACTCCGCCGGTCTATCCGAACCCTCGATATCCTGTACCCGATCTTCTCCGAACGGTTCCACGACCCGTGTTCGGCAATAAAAATATCCCCGTGATACTCCTCCGGAAAAGATTCTCCATCGTAAAATTGCATTCCCAGGGCTGCTACATGGGCAGGTAGCTCCACCCGGGGCGGGACGAAGCTTGTTTCTTCCGGGCGCCGCCCCCAGAACTCCGGATCTTTCACCCCCCTCCCATGCAGATAGGGGAACCCATAATGCGTCCCGATTCCCTCCAGCTGGTTCAACTCGTCCGGTGGCACATTATCCCCCATCCGATCCCGGCCGTTGTCGGTAAACCACAGCTCGCCCATCCAGGGGTCCCAGTCAAAACCCACGGTATTTCGAACTCCCGATGCGACGATCTCGAATTCGGACCCATCAGAATTCATTCTTGTGATCGTGGAATAAACCGGGTCATCGGGATCACAGACATTGCAAGGCGCCCCCACCGGTACGTAGAGCTTACCGTCCGGTCCGAATTTGATGAACTTCCA
>CAZJIN010000113.1:0-7321 GCA_964545955.1 uncultured Sediminispirochaeta sp. | reverse complement strand
GGTTTCCTTGGGTGTGGGTGGGTTAAATCCTATATCCCCTTATACGGTTATAGGATACATTAGTATAGCGTTACTGATGTTTCCGGTTACAATCATGGTGATCTCAAAAAAGCTTGTCTTTAAGAACAGCTTTCGTGAGAAGCAACAGCAAAAGAAAGGGCAAAAGGTAGCATGAAAGGAACAAAAACCTATCCGAAAGGTGGAGTTCACCCCCCCGACAGAAAGAAGTACTCCAGTGGAATGCCGGTGAGAAACGCATTGATACCACGCACACTGGTAGTTCCTCTATCGCAACATCTGGGAAAACCCTCGGATATAGCGGTCGAGGTGGGTGATGAAGTGCGTGAAGGCATGATTCTTGGTACTTCCTCGGGATTTATTTCAGTACCGGTGCATTCACCGGTACCGGGAACGGTGAAGGAAATCAAGGACGTCTATTTGCCGAACGGGATTAAATCCCGGGCAATAGTCATTGAGATGGAAGGGGAGTTCGATCGTTCCGGGAAGGAAGAGTCCACCCGTGAGTGGGAGAACCTCTCTTCGAAAGAACTGATTGATATCATTCAGGAAAACGGGATAGTCGGTCTTGGCGGCGCGACTTTTCCAAGTCACGTCAAATTTTCCATACCGAAGGGAAAAAAGGCTGAGGTATTCGTGGTAAACGGGGTTGAATGTGAGCCCTATCTCACCATCGATCACCGTCTGATGCTTGAAAAAAGTGATGAGCTGATCGAAGGTATCAAGATTATCCGAAAAATACTGGAACCGGAGCGGCTTGCCATCGGTATCGAGGTGAACAAACCCGACGCGATACGGCTGATGGAGGAGAAGGCGAGGGAGCATGACATCCCCCTCGAGGTGATTCCCCTGGAGCTCAAGTACCCCCAGGGAGATGAAAAGCTACTCCTCAAGGCCGTCACGGGTCGTGAAGTCCCCTCCGGAGCACTGCCGATCGAGATCGGCGCGGTGGTTTCGAACGCGGGGACCGTGTTTTCCATCTATGAGGCTGTGGTACATCAGAAGCCGCTGATAGAGAGACTGGTCACGGTAAGCGGTGGTGCGATTAAAAACCCGGCGAACCTCAAGGTGAGAATCGGTACTTCCATCGGCGACCTGATCGAAGAGTGCGGGGGATTCAGTGAAGTTCCCGAAAAGATCGTCGTCGGCGGGCCCATGACGGGCTTCGCGGTCTACGATTTGGATACTCCGGTGATCAAAGGTACCTCGGGAGTCCTGGCTCTGACGTCGAAGGAGACAAATTCGGCTACGCGAACGGCCTGTATCTCTTGCGGTCGCTGTATAGACGCCTGCCCCATTGGTCTCAACCCGACCACACTTTTCAAGCAGGTGGATCATCTCGCCTATGATGAATCACTCGAATCAGGTCTGATGGATTGCAGGGAATGCGGCAGTTGTGGATATGTCTGCCCCGCCCATATTCCCCTTGTGCAGGGGATCAAGCTGGGAAAACGCATGGTAAGGAAGAGGGGTTGAGCATGGAAGAAAAACAGATAAGACTTATTAAACCGGCCCCTCAGATTCATCACAGGGATTCGACGGCACGCATTATGTGGACTGTGGTATTGTGTCTGGCTCCTGCCGGACTCTGGGGAATCTACGTGTTCGGGCCACGGGTACTGGCGGTGTTGGGGGTTTCGATCCTTGCGGCTGTTCTTGCCGAATATGTGATGGCACGAGCCCTGGGCAAAGAAACAACCATCGGGGATGGAAGCGCCTTTCTTACCGGTTTGTTGATTGGATTCAACCTGCCTCCATCGATACCCTACTACATACCGATCCTCGCATCGCTTTTCGCGATAGTAGTAGTCAAATGGACCTTCGGAGGACTTGGGCAGAACTGGATGAACCCGGCCCTTGCGGGAAGGGTTTTCGTTTTCTTTTCATGGACCGGCCAGATGACCAATTGGTCGATGCCGAGAACTATGGATGTGGCGGATACCGTCTCAAGCGCGTCGGTGCTTGGGTTTCTAAAAACAGGTCTACTGGATTATCAGGGAGCCGACAGGGGGCCCCTCGCGTTCCTGCACAGTTCGGGATATCCCCAATCTTCGATGGACCTTAGGGTGACGGAATGGCTGCAGGGTATATTCGGTGAGGGAGTGCTCGGCGGATACTGGGACCTCTTCGTGGGAAATGTTCCCGGATGTATTGGAGAAGTATCGGCACTGCTTCTGCTTCTCGGTGCGGCGTATCTTTTTTATAAAAAGATAATTACATGGGAAATCCCGGTTGCCTATATTCTCTCTTTCTCTCTGCTGATCTGGATTTTTGGAGGATTCCGTTACAACGCGGGATTTTTCAGCGGCAACATACTCTTTCATCTGCTGAGCGGTGGGCTAATCCTCGGTGTATTTTATATGGCCACGGATATGGTGACCAGCCCGCTTACGTCAAAGGGAATGTTGATATTCGGTGTGGGAGCCGGCTTTCTCACTTTTCTTATCCGAATCTACGGATCCTTTCCCGAAGGGGTCTCACTGGCAATTATTCTAATGAATATTTTTGTGCCGATGATAAACCGATACACCAGGGGGCCGATATTCGGCGTCACTACAGACAAGGGGAAATCATCATGAAAGATATCATAAATATCGGCGGGAGACTCACATTGATCTGTGCGATAGCCGCGGCTATCCTGGGATTGATGAACGCGGTGACCGAACCGAAGATAGAGCAGATTAAACAGGAACGTCTCGAACAGGCTTTGAGTAGGGTTTCCGAAGGAATGACGGTAGGCGATCCCCGGGAGGTAAGTGGGAACGACAAAATAAGCACCTACTATCCTCTTTTCAGGGGAGGGAATGAAGAGAATCCCGACGGCTATATCTGCCGGATCATAGGAGCGGGATACGGCGGAGAAATGATCATCCTGGCGGGGTTCAAACCCGAAGGAGAAGTTTTCGCGGTACAGATGATGGAAAATCAGGAGACTCCGGGTCTCGGAAAAGAGGCGGAGAAGGCTTCCTATATGGAAAAATATATAGGCAAAGGAAACGACGAGCCCTTTCCATTGAGAAAGGATATGCTCTCGCAGGAACAGGCCGATTCGATTACGGGAGCAACGATCACTTTTATCGGAGTTGCGAAGGCCCTTGTGGCTGGAAGTGATTTTGTCCAAGAGCTGGGGGAGAACTAGAGTATGATCAAAGAATTTATGAAGGGTATAATAAGAGAAAACCCTGTATTTGTGCTGGCCCTGGGTCTTTGCCCTGCTCTTGGTGTATCCACCAGGGTGGTCAATGCCCTGGGAATGGGGGCGGGCGTTCTGTTTGTGTTGCTGGGATCCAACATCTTCGTATCCCTTCTCAAGGATTTTATTCCGGAAAAGGTGAGGATACCCTCCTATATCGTAATTATTGCATCCTTTGTAACCATTGTCGAAATGGTGATGAAGGCGTATCTTCCGGACCTCTACAACAGCCTTGGGGTGTTCGTCTCACTTATCGTGGTGAACTGTATTATTCTCGGGCGGGCGGAAGGATTTGCCAACAAAAACGGCCTGGGGGCTTCAATACTCGATGCCTTCGGAATGGCAATCGGTTTTACCTTTGCCCTGTTTCTCATCTCCTTTGTGCGCGAGGTTTTCGGAGTCGGGACCATCACCCTGTTTCCGCTGGGTGGTTTCGACGGGGTGATCGAGATACCTGTGCTGGTTGATTCACCTGCTCGGGTGATCGCCCTTGGCGCAGGGGCATTTCTGGTTATGGGGTATCTCATAGCCGGTTTTCGCTGGTTGCAGGATAAATCCGGAGGAGCGAAGTAGTATGACATATATAGGAATTATTATAACCTTTGTTTTTATTAACAACTTTATTCTCACACAATTTCTGGGACTGTGTCCGTTTATCGGTGTGTCAAAAAATGTGGAATCCGCCGTGGGTATGGGCTTCGCCGTCACTTTTGTGATGGCCCTTGCATCAATTACCACCTGGCTTATCTTTCACATGATTCTGATTCCATTGAATATTGAGTTCCTGCAGACCATCACCTTCATTCTGGTGATTGCGGCACTGGTTCAGCTCGTGGAGATGATTATTCAGAAGATTTCACCACAGCTTTACAAAGCCCTCGGGATATACCTTCCCCTTATCACGACGAACTGTGCTGTTCTTGGAATCGCTCTGATAAATGTAAGAAGCGGTTACAACGCACTCGAGAGTTTTGTGGCCGGAATAGCCGCGGGAGGTGGATTCCTTCTCGCCATACTGTTGATGTCTACTATTCGTGAGAAACTTGACAGTGAATGGGTGCCGAAATATTTTCGCGGAATACCCATTGCGTTCATCACCGGTGGATTGATGGCCCTTGCGTTTATGGCCTTCGATAAAGCACTGCTCAACAATCTGATTGGTTAGCACCGGATAATAGGGAGAAGTTTGATGGTTTTAAGAGTTTTATATTCTTTTCTTACAGTTGCATTGCTGGGTGGTCTGCTTGGGATCGGCCTGGCCTATGCATCAAAAATCTTTTTTGTAAAAAAAGATAAGCGGATCGAAGAAGTAGAAAAGGCGCTTCCGGGGGCAAACTGCGGGGCCTGCGGATTCGCGGGTTGTGCCGCCTACGCAGAGGCTATTGTGAAAGAGGGAGCGGAAGCCAACCTCTGTAGCCCGGGCGGGGCGGATACGATCAAGGCAGTGGCAGAGATAATGGGGTTTGACGCTGATGTGGGTGAGGGCGGTAAAAGGGTCGCCCAGGTGCATTGCCGCGGGTCGAAGGCCACATCTTCTTATCTGTATGAATACAGCGGGGTGACGGACTGCAATGCCGCGCATATGCTTTTCGAGGGGGACAAGGAGTGTAAATATGGTTGTCTCGGCCTCGGGAGCTGTATGAAGGTGTGTCCGACCGACGCTATCTACTATGATGCCGAGGGACTCGTACGGGTGAACAAGGAGAGGTGTATCGGCTGTGAAAAATGCGTCGACGTATGTCCCACCGGTGTAATGCAGATGGTTCCCTACGACGCGGATTATATTGTTGCCTGCAATTCAAAAGATAAGGGCGCAAAGGTCAGAAAATACTGTAAAGTTGGCTGTATCGGGTGTAAAATATGTGAGAAGAAATCTCCCGACGGCGGGTTCAAGGTAGAAGATTTCCTGGCTACCATTGATTACGCCCAAACCGGTGACCGCAGTGCCGCGGCACAGGCCTGTCCAGCGAAATGTATCATCTTAGCGGATGATTCCCTGAAACAGCTTGAAGAAGAGAGTTCGGAAGAAATAAAAAAAGAAGACAGGAAAAAGGCAGTGAATGAGAAGGCTTAAACTTGTTCTGGGGACGTACAATAGTCAACCTATTGGTACGGCCAGGGAACAGTTTGAAAAGGCATACCAGTACTCATATAAACCTTTCCTGACAATACTCTACAAATACGCGATGTTGAAGGGCACCTTCCATTTCTCAGGTGCCCTGCTTGAATGGCTTGAGGACAACCATCCCGAGTTTCTCATGGTTCTTGGAGAGATGGTCAAACGTAAACAGATAGAAATACTCGGCGGAGGCTATTACAGTCCGATATTTCCAATAATCCCCAATAAGGACCGACTGGGGCAGATCGAACTGCTGACCACCTTTATTCGGCGCAAGTTCGGAAAGCGTCCCAGGGGATGTTGGATTACCGAAGGGGTATGGGAACCTAATATCACATCCACTATCAAAAGCAGCGGTATGGAATACCTTTTTCTGGACGATACCCTGTTACTTCACAGCGGGAAGGAGGCTTCCCGTCTGTACAAGCCCTATATTACCGATGATCAGGGCAAAAAAACAATTATTCTGCCTCTTCACAATGATTTTATATCTAAAATGTTTGTGAATTCCCCGGAATCGGTTCTTGAAAAAATCCTTATGCTTCAGGAAGAAGAAAATGAGAATATTGTTCTCAACATTCTTCTCAACGGAGATTTTTTTCTCGTAAACAACAGTCATTACTCGCGCTTTTTTGCCGAAGGCGGGTGGTTCGAAAAGTTTCTGAGGGGGCTCACCACGGCTTCAGCTCAAGTAGAAACCATTCTCCCCGGCAAATTTGTGAGAACCCAGACTCCGTTGGAACGGGTGTATCTCCCGTCACAGTTTTCACGAAACGGGGATCTCCCGAGGGAAGACGGGAATCGTGAAAGCCTAAAAATCTATCCCGTAACCACCTTCGTGGCCGACCATACACGTCTGAGTTATTTTCGGCAGTACATATCTCAGTACTCCGAGATCCACAGGATTTATTCAAAAATGATGTATGTCCATATGATCGTGGGTCAGGTGAGGGGCGATAGGTCCCGAAAAAAAACCGCGAAAGAAGAGAGTTATCGAGGACAAACGAACAACCCCTTCTGGAATGGCCCGGACGGTGGCATTTATCGCAATCAGGTCAGGAAGGCCGTATTCAGCAGCATGATAAATGCGGAACGAACAACACGGGAGAAGGGGATCTTCTCAACTTCGGTAAATGTAACGGATATCGACCTGGATGGAATGAACGAGTATCTTTACCAGGGGCAGTTTATCAACGCCTATGTGCACAGAAGAGGCGCCTGCCTGTTTGAACTCGACTATGTAGTCACCGCGTGGAATTATCTCGATACCATGGCACGTAGGAGAGAGCCTTATCACAACAGTGCAGATGAGAAAAACGGCTTTGATTCCTACACAAAGAATTCCTTTCTCGACCATTTTTTTCAAAAAAATATTGGTATAGATAACTTTTCAGAAGGTAATTTTGAGGATGAAAATAATTTTATAGATTCAATGTATAGGGTGAGAAAGCTTGAAAAGGAACGAAAAGAGGTCCATTTTGGACTCAAAAAAAAGATTTCTACAGACGAGGGAGAGGCGAACCTCGATCTGCTGAAAGACTATGATTTTTCAAAAAACTCCATCTACGTGAAATACTCCCTGAATACCGACAGTACCGTTCCGGTGGGGGGGATATTCGGAGTGGAGCTTAACCTGTCCTTCTCAGAAAAGGGGAGCGGACAGGTGGGTATACTGGTACGACATATCGAGGGTGAAACCGAAATCGAATCTGGGAAGATTGAGCTGCAAAATGTAAATGAAATGGTCATGTACGATCGTGCAAACAGGACCTTAATCACAGTGACTACCGATACTCCCGCTACACTGTGGACCTTTCCCGTGTATACGATTACCGAACAATATGGGAAAAAAATGTGGATTTATCAGCATACCACCTGTTTTTTCAGCTGGGAACGCACTATTACAGTAAAAAATGGTTTTTCCACATCCGTGGGCATTCTGTTCCACGCCAGAAGAAGTTTCCCCAACTTGTCTGAATCCATTTCCTCAA
>CAZJIN010000112.1:0-7331 GCA_964545955.1 uncultured Sediminispirochaeta sp. | reverse complement strand
AGAGAAAGCAGGGAGGGGGATTTTTCCCGAGGTCTGAACGGTGGAGCGCCGTCCCTCGAGTATCGTATACATCGATATCAAAAATACGGCCCAGGGGATGGGAGTCCTCGATGGAAGTGCAGATTTCCTTTAGCACCCGGGGGGCGGAACGGGCAACAAAGAGGGCTTCGCGCCCACAAACGCCGTATACGATGCTGGTACGGAGAATTTCAATGTTCTCCCTGTGAAGATTCCCTATTAGGAATTTTTCTCCGGCTTTATGGGCTTTGATATAGCGGTCGGAGTTTTTTTCCTTCCCGGGGATGTTCAGGGTAAAAACCATCACCGGGCGTTTAAACTCCTCGTGCAACAGTGTGCGCAGCTCCTGCCTGGCTTCACGCCGGGCAAGGATCGCTTCCATGGTCGCCATTTTTCAGTTACTCCTTCACCTGCCGGACCACATCGAGAATGGTGCCGTCCCTGTATTCCACGACGCCGACGATTTTTTCTTCAAATTCCACCGGCTCGGGTATTCCAGTTACTTTTTGCGCTTTTTTCTGCAACTCGTCAATAGTGTAAATGGGAAGATGCTTGGTTTTCAGACGATCATAGATATCCTGTCGCCTGGGATTCACCGCAACTCCGTAATCGGTGACCAGGACGTCCACCGTTTCACCGGGAGTGATAATGGTGCTGACCCGTTCCACCACGGTGGCGGTACGACCTCGAAACAGGGGTGCCACGATGATGGATATTCCGGAACCTACCGCGGTGTCCGAATGACCTCCGGAAGCTCCCCGGATGACGCCGTCAGAACCGGTAAGCACGTTCACGTTGAAGTTGGTATCGATCTCCATCGCGCTGAGGATGACGACGTTGATTTTGTTGGTGGCGCATCCCTTGTTGTGGGGGTTGGCGTAGTAGGAGGCGTTGATCTCGGTGTGATAACGGTTCTCACCGATGGAGCGGATGGCCTCTTTGTCGAAGCTCTGGACATCGAGGAGGCGTTTGATCAGTCCCTCTTCGTGGAGACCCACAATGCTGCCGGTGATCCCGCCGAGGGCGAAGCTGGCGGTGTATTCCTTGCGGAGCATCACCTCCCGCAGGAACTTGGTGACCGCCAGGGAGATGCTGCCCGAACCGGTCTGCAGTGAAAAACCGTCCTCCATATACCCGGAATGCTCTATCACGTGGGTGGCGTACTGGGCGATAAGAATATCCCTGGGGTTTTTTGTCATCCTGAGGGCCCCGGCGCTGATACCTTCGGGGTCCCCGATTTGATCAACCTTGACGATCAGGTCAACCTGGTCCTGGTGAATGCTGAAGGGGGTGTTCGGATACTCCACCAGGTTGTCCGTAATGAGCACCACCTTGCCCGCGTGTACCGCGTCCACCATGGCGTAGCCGAGGGAGCCGCAGGAGGAGGGACCACTGTAACCGTTGGCGTTGCCGTAGACATCACAGGAGGGTACCGCGAGGAAGGCCACGTCGATTTTGAACTCCCCCGACTCTATCATCCGCGCGCGTCCGCCGTGGGAGTGGAAGAGGACCGGTTTTTCCATAAGACCATGGGAGATCTCTTCAGCCAGTTTTTCTCGAAGCCCGCTGGTCACAAGGCGGGTCACCACTCCGCTTTTTATGTGTTTCAGCAGCGGGGTGTGGGCGTTGGTCAGGGAACTGGAGGCGATGGTCAGGTCTTTTATACCAAGGTTGGAGATCACGTCCATCACCATATTGAGGACCATATCCCCGTCCCTCAGGTGGTGGTGAAAAGAAATGGTCATGCCATCCCTGAGTTCGGCCTTGAGGACCGCCTGTTCAATGCTTTCGACGATTTTATTCAACCGCGGAAGGGTCCGCGAGCCCTTCTGCTTGCGAACCAGGGGAGTATTGGCAAAGGCACCTTCAAAGGCTTTGACCGTTCCCAGACCGGGAATCTCAGAGGGAATATCACGACCCGCGCTATTCTCAGACATTGAGATCCTCCTCTTCTATTTCATCCAGATAAAGCCCGGAAATATGGGCCAGCTCGAGGGTCCTGCGTGCCCTTTCAACCACAGGTCTGTCGATCATTTTTCCATTCACCGAGGCGACACCACTACCCTCTCTTTCCGCGTTCTCAATTGCCCGTATAATTCGCCGGGAAAAATTGATTTCCCCAATGGAGGGGGTATAAACTTCGTGGACGATTCCGACCTGTCGTGGATTAATCACCGATTTGCCGTCGAAGCCCATCCCCTTGATCAGTTCAACCTCTGCGCGAAAACCCTCATCATCGTTCACATCGGAAAATACCGTATCGATCACATGGAGTCCCGCCGCGCGCCCGGCGAGGAGGATCTCCTGCCTGGCGGTAAAAAGTTCGAGGCCCTCCTTGCTGCGATGGGTGTGCAGGTTGGTCACAAAATCCTCCGCGCCGAAGGCAATCCCCACCAGCCGTGGACTGGAGGAGGCGATCCGATAGGCGTTCACCACACCCCTGGCATTTTCTATGGCCGCGAAGAGCTTTATCGAGCCCACCTCGAAGCCGGTCTTTTTTTCCACCTCCGATATGAGTCCGTCGATCTCCTCGACATCCTCGGGGGATTCGGTCTTCGGGAGTCGTATAATATCGGGACGGGCGCGGACCATCGCCTGCACATCATCGGCGCCGAAGGGTGTGTTCAGTCCGTTGATGCGGACCACGGTCTCGGTGTTTTCATAGTCAATGCCCCGAAGGGCACGAAAAATCAGAAAGCGGGCGGCATCCTTTTCGTTCACCGAGACCGAGTCCTCCAGGTCAAACATCACCGAATCAGCCCGGTAGATGTGGGCATCCTTAACCATATTCGGGTTGTTGCCGGGTACATACAACATGGTCCTGCGCAGCTTCATTTCATATCCTCCCAGCGAAACACCTGTATCCCCGCCGCCCTGTACAATGCAGTCTCAAGGCGGGCCTGAATCACACAGTCCAGGGCACTGCGGTCATCTACGTCGATAATCGCCGAGGTGACATCCATATCCTGGAGCACCCTCTCAATGTGGTCCCGAATATGGCGACCGAACCTTTTTTCAACAATGCTCTTCAGCTTGATCTCTATTTTGTTGTCGGGATTGCCCCTCACGGTGACCATTACGTCACTCGATTCGAGGGTACCGGCCTTGCCGGTACGAATCAGATTCATACCTTCCTCCCTCATTTTTTTTACCTTTCCGTTCAATGACGTCGAATCTCCTGTATAATCCTCTCTCTCACCGGAAGGGATTCCTCACCGTTCAAATATTTCCAGGTGCACGGCGGAACAAGTGACCGTACTTCATCAAGGCGGTCCTCCCGAATGAGTTCTCTGACCACCGAGGCGCTTACCGCGCGGCCATCCTTTTCGAGACGGGGGATCTCCTCCACAATAATTCCATAGTCGGGTAGAATTGACTTCATCGCGTCGTTGTAGGCAGCTGTGACCGGACAGTAAGGCTCCTCACCGATCATACGGCGCTTGATACCGAAGGGCGGCGCGATCCGTGAGCCGAAAATATGGACATCCAGCCCGGCATGTATCCTGGTCGCCTCCCCCTCATCCCGCACGAAATAGGTGGGAAAGGTGGCGTTCGAAATGATGTAGGGGCCACCGGGATACACGACTACGTTCTCCAGGTCCACCGTTCCCTCCTCCACGAGGCGACGGCGAATTCTCTCGGGAAAAAGAGACCGGTCCTCCGAGACCACAAAGAGGTGCACGACCTCTCCCTCAGCGGCGGCCGCTTTAGAGGCCTCCTCAACGAGATATCGATGACCGAGGGTGAAGGGGTTACAATTCACCACAAGGGCGGTAGAGGGTCCTCCCGCGGCGGTTCCGACGGCTATGGGAGTGGCGGTACCTGTGGTGGTACCGGTGCCTCTATCCGTGCCGGTATCGGTACCGGTGCCTGTATCTGCGCCGGTGCCGGCTTCGGGTTTGGGTTTGGCGTGGGCGTGGGCGTGGGGTTTGGCTTTGGGTTTGGGTTTGGGTTTGGGTTTGGGTTTGGGTTTGGCTTGGGAAAGGACCTCTTTTGCCCAGGCATCAAGACCACCCCCGGGTTTTTCCATCAGGACCACCTCGCCCGGATATTCACCGACCGTCTCGAACCCAAGTCCTTCAAAGTAATTGCGATTCTTCGGTCGAGAAAAAAGGAAAAGCCGCTCCAGCCCGCGGTGATAGGCTTCCATTTCGAGGCGGGACACCACGGTGTTGGTGAGGGATTCACCGCGAGCGGAGGGATCGACGCCGATACATTTCAGAATGTTGCCTGCCATGGAACCGGTGGCGAGGATGGCATCGCCGTCACGGATCACCACCGTATAGGTCACGTCATGGTCATAAGACAGATCAAGCCGGCGAAGGAAATCCTCCACCGGCTTGCGTTCGGCTGGTATATCTGGTTCGATGGTTTCTACTGAAAACCCGTACTCATTCATTTTTTTTCATTTTAATATGATTTTGCGAAAATTGCACGGTACTGCGCGGGCTTACCGCAGTGAATACACTTTTTTTCCTTAAGTTCGCCTTGTTCAAAGGGCAAAACTCGTATCGTTGCCTTCGTGTCTTCCTTGATCCGGGTCTCACACTCCGCCGAGCCGCACCAGTGGGTGTCCACAAAGCCGCCGCCGTCCTCGTAGAGGGCTTTGAAGTGTGAATAGTCCGAAAGCTCGTGGGTATTATCGTTTCGCAATTTGAGGGCCCGTTCATAGAGGGCCGACTGGATTTCTTCGAGAAGCTCCGCGACCCTGTCCGGGACCGCGTCGATCCCGACGGATTCCTTCTCCCCGGTGTCCCGCCGTACCAGCATGGCCTTGCCGTTCTCCATATCCCGGGGTCCGATCTCAATCCGTACCGGAACGCCCCGCATCTCCCACTCGGCGAACTTCCAACCGGGAGAATTGGCATCATCATCGTCGAAGGCCGTCTTGAAGCGGGGTTTCATTTTTTCAAAAAGACCACCGGCATACTCCATCACCTCGGCTTTGTTCTTGTTCTTGAAAATCGGAATAATCACCGCTTCCGTAGGGGCCAATCTGGGAGGAACGATGAGTCCACGATCGTCGGAATGGGTCATAATCAGGGCCCCGACCAGACGGGTCGAAACCCCCCAGGAACTAGCCCAGACGTGGTCGAGCTTGCCCTCCCGGGTCTGGTAGGTGACATCGAAGGCCTTCGCGAAGTTCTGTCCGAGAAAATGGCTGGTCCCCGCCTGCAGAGCACGAAGATCCTGCATCATCGCCTCGATGGAGTAGGTATTCACCGCCCCGGCGAACTTCTCCGACTCCGTTTTCCGGCCCGTGAGCACCGGCACCGCCATGTACTCCTCCACGAACTGACGGTAGACATCCAGCATCCTGAGGGTCTCTTCTTCCGCCTCTTCGGCGGTCTCATGGGCGGTATGGCCCTCCTGCCACAGAAACTCGGTGGTCCGCAGAAAAAGCCGGGTTCTTTTTTCCCATCTCAGGACATTGGCCCACTGGTTGATCAGGAGGGGCAAGTCCCGGTAGGACTGAATCCATTTTTTGTACATACTCCATATAATCGTTTCGGAGGTCGGGCGAATCACCAGGGGCTCTTCCAGCTCCTCACCCCCCGCGTGGGTCACCACCGCCAGCTCCGGGGAGAAGCCCTCCACGTGCTCCGCCTCCCTGTGGATGAAACTCTCGGGAATAAGCAGGGGGAAATAGGCGTTGGAGTGTCCGGTTTCCTTGAACATTTTATCAAGCTGTGCCTGTACCGCTTCCCACAACGCGTACCCCCGCGGACGGATCACCATACAACCCTTCACGGGGGAGTAGTCGGCCAGCTGAGCCTGCACCACGATATCGACATACCACTGGGAGTAGTTTTCACTGCGGGGAGTAATCTTTTCCGCCATAGCTACCTCATTTTATATAAAAAAAATACAGAACCGGAAATCATGTCGCCCTGTCGGGTACTCCATGTCCCCGGCGGGGTGTCCCCGTCAGGGCAGAACTATTTTACTTGAGAGACCGTCCCTCGTCAATGAGAGGGAAATGCTATAATTTTAGGCGTTCTAATTCCAGGGGGTAAGAAAAGTGGCAGAAGGGGCTGCTGAAAAGCGTACCTTCGGAGGGGACACTCAGAACCGGCGACTGGAAATGTGTGCTGTGGAGGATACTACCGAAAATCTAGTGGAGAATTGTTCAGCCTATAATTTTTGTTTGATACTTCTGTTCATGTCTCATGTTCATGTCCCAGGTGCCCGCTCTGCCCCCCCGTATCAGCCTCTCAGGGGGGTGGTTTCCACCATGTAACGGATGTTGCGCCCATCTTCTTCCCACATCTCTTTTTCCACTATCATTACCAAACCGTCCTCGGCGGGTGAAAAAAAGACTCCCTTGATACGGTATGAGAGCACCTGCTTCCGTCTGTAGTCGGGTATGCCGAGGGTGTAGGTACGGGTGCTGCCCTTCCTGGGGGTGATCGAAAGGTTGATATGAAAGGAAGCGCTTGCATCTTTGCCGGAACCGAAGCGCTGCTGCACCAGGGTCAGCACATAGCTGTCTCCCCGCAAAAAATCTCGGAACTCAATCCGGTCCTTCGGTTTGTCTCCGTTGATCAGGACGTACACCATACGACCGGTGGACAAGTGGTCGATCTTATATTTTTTTATCACGGGAGAAGCCTGATGAAGGACGTTGTAGAGGGCTCCCGAACCGTCCTGACCCGGTACTATCTCCTCATCGAAGAGCTGTTCAAAGACACCATCCTTGACGAAGCTGTTTTTTTCCACATCCACCGTGTAGATATCCGCGTAGGGCTGCTGGCTTCCGTTGAGAACACCGTACTGACCGAACATGAAAATTGAGGAATCCTCTGAAAAACCCAGGTTCACGAAACCCGCAATATCTCCGGCAAGCAAAGGGCCTACGACCAGAAGTATAAGTAACCCGAAGAGTAAAAACCGTTTTTGCATACTCTCGTCCTCCCCTTTCTATATCGTAACAAAAGTAGAATCGCTTTAATCAATTCATACTGTTGATCTATCGGTACTTTGCGTCGTACAGTGTAGAGCATGACACGGAGAGTACGCAAGCGTTTCCTTATCTTCGCCACCGTTACAGCCCAGCTGATTATTCCTATTCATCTGGCCGTGCTGGTCTATCTCTACGTGTTCCTTCCCGAATCAACCGATGAAATTTCCCGTTTCGCCATAATAATACCTACAGGTAGCCTAACCTTTCTCACGTTCATACTGGCCCTGCAGGCGGCGATCTGCGGAGGCGCCTTGCTTGGACTCTCCATTTTTTTTAGAAAAACCCCTTCCCCGGAGGTTTTCTTTTTTGTGTTCGCCCTTCTCGGCTTTTCGGTTTCGAGTTTGTGGGT
>CAZJIN010000111.1:0-7351 GCA_964545955.1 uncultured Sediminispirochaeta sp. | reverse complement strand
TTCGATAGCATTTATTTTGTGGAAGAAATATCCGAATTCCTTCTAATTTTTACTACCTTTATTGGATTGAGTTATGCAGCACGCAAGGCGAGGCACATACGTATGGGTGCCATTTTTGATGCTCTTGGGCCACGCCCAAAAAAGATATTGATTTTTATTATATCGGCCACCAGTGCTCTGGTGATGTTCATAATGGCCGGATATGCCTTGGAACACCTTATTATCAGGAAGAATGCATTTCAGACTACACCGGCCCTGAATTTACCTTACTGGTATTTCTTAATCTTTGTTCCGATTGGATTCCTATCTGCCGGAATTCAGTACATCAGAACTATTCTCAAGAATATAGTTGAAAAAGAAGTGTGGCTTTCTCCCGATCAGAAAGGCGAATATGAAGAAGAAGAATACTAGAGAGGTAATGTTATGTGGTTACTAGCTATCAGTATGATTGTAATGCTGCTACTGGGGTTTCCCTTTATGGTGGTTTTGCTTGGACCTGTAATTTTCTTTGTGTTTACACAAAATCCGGGATTTAGCATAACAGTCCTTGTTCAGCAAGTAATAAACGGGATCAATCCGCCAACACTTGTTGCTATTCCTATGTTCATTCTGGCGGCAAATATAATAACTTCCGGTCAGGCGGCAAAGAGGCTTATACGAATGGTGAAAACATTTGTTGGTCATCTACCGGGAGGGCTTCCTATTACAACTAACGCCAGTTGCATGCTGTTCGGAGCAGTATCCGGTTCCACCCAGGCAACCGTAGCAGCGGTGGGTACTACGATGCGCCCAATGCTCAGAAAAGCGGGCTATTCCAGTCCTTTCACTTTTGCATTGATTATAAATTCGAGTGATGTCGCCTTTCTCATTCCACCGAGCGTGGGATTTATTGTGTATGGCGTAGTCACAAGAACCTCCGTGGGGAGTCTTTTCCTGGCGGGTATCGGCCCAGGTATTTTAATTTTTATACTTTTTTCAATTTATTCCTATGTATATTCAAGAGTTTTCAAGATAAATCAGCAGGAAAAAGCTTCCTGGAACGAACGCTGGTCGTCAGTGAAGGAGGGAGCGTTTGTTCTGGGCTTCCCTGCTATAATTATCGGCGGTATCTATATGGGGGTTTTTAGTCCCACCGAAGCGGCTGCCGTATCTGTTGCATACGCACTGCTGTTGGAAGCTCTCTTTTATAGGGAACTGACATGGAAAAGAATAGTCATCTGTTTTCTTGATACCGGAATAATTACCGGAGTGGTGTTTATTCTTGTTGGCGCGGGCATGGCTTTTTCATGGCTTTTAAGCTTTATGCAGCTACCTCAACTTCTCATGCCCGTACTTTTTGGCCCGGATCCAAGCTATTTAAGAGTCATCATCGTAGTTGTTGTTGCATACTTCATCGCATGCATGTTTGTAGATCCAATAGTTGCAATATACATCCTTTCTCCAATACTCACTCCGTATGTTCTGCGCGCAGGAGTCGATCCGGTTCTCCTGGGAACGCTCGTTGTATTGCAGTGTGCGATAGGGTCGGCAACTCCTCCTTTTGGGGTAGATATTTTTACAGCGCAGCTCATATTTCGCAGACCGTATTTAGAGGTCATACGTGAAACGCCACCGTTCATTCTCATCTTGTTGATAACAACGGTGTTGTTGATTGTGTTTCCGGATATTGCTCTCTTTATACCGAATGCGGCTATAGGCCGTTAGCGGGAAAAGGAAGTTATACGTATCACTTGCATACCCCAGGAATTCCCTCTATTATTGACCCGTCGACTATGGCTGTGTTTAACTGTTGTGCCGTTGAAACCGGATGCACGGAGCTTGCGTATGGACTATCAGAGTTTTTTTTCCATGCTCTATTTTATAGACGGGATCACCATCATAGATACCTCCGGGACCGTTCTATTCAGTATCAACTTCAATCCGGAAAAAAAGTCGGTCTCTTTCGATACCGACGAGGTTGTGGGGAAGCGACTCTCCGAGGTTTTTCCCAATATTGCCCGTGAAAACAGCACCCTTTTCAAGGCGATGGAGAGGGGAATCCCGGTATTCAAGAACAGGCAGACCATTTCAACAAACAGGGGCGATCACTTTGAGACCATGAATGTCTCTGTTCCCATACGGATCAGCGGGAGAATCGTCGGCGCGGTTGAGCTTTCACGTTACCTCGGCGAGGACGGAAAGTCCACCGATCGGGAGATTGCCCTGCCCGGGGAGATTTTTCACAAAGCTTCATTGAATCGAAATATGCTGGATAACGACCGGGCTTTTTATGACCTGTCGGATATCATCACCAAGGACCCGGAGATGCACTCCCTCAAGTCGAAGGTGTTGAAATTCGCCGACAGTCCTTCCCCCGTTTTCATCTATGGGGAGACAGGGACCGGAAAAGAGCTCTTTGCCCACGCGATTCACAATGGGGGAAAAAGGAAGGGCAAGCCCTTCATAACTCAGAACTGCGCTGCGATTCCCGACACGTTGCTCGAGAGCATCCTCTTCGGAACCTCCAGGGGCAGTTTCACCGGAGCGGTGGAAAGCCCTGGGCTGTTTGAGGCGGCCGACGGCGGAACGATTTTTCTCGATGAGATCAATTCCATGCCCCTTCATCTGCAGGCAAAACTGCTGCGGGTACTTCAGGACGGTTGTGTAAGGCGGGTGGGGGAGTATGTGGAAAAAAAGGTCGATGTGAGGATTATTACCGCCACCGGCGATTCACCGGAGGAGTGTCTGAAGCGGAAAAGCCTTCGTCGGGATATTTATTATCGGCTCTGTGTGCTCACGATGCATGTTCCCCCTCTTCGGGACCGGAAAAATGATATTGAGATCCTGCTGCACTATTTTATCACGAAGCACAATACCATCCTCAAAACATCGATTCGGGCTGTTTCACAAAGGCTCCTGGAATCCTTCATGGGCTATTCGTGGCCGGGGAATGTACGTGAGCTCGAACACCTTGTGGAATACGGCCTTCACATGGTGGAGCCCGGGGAAACCACCCTCCGGTATGAGCACGTCGCCGGACGTTTTCGCGATCTGGAGGCTTCCGCGGAGACTTCGGTGTCCGGGGAGAGTTCCTTCGATATGAAGAGTCGGGTCAGGGATCTGGAAACCCGACTGATGAAACAGGCCCTCGATGAAGCCGACTGGAATTTTACCCGGGCGGCTGAGATCCTCGGTATCAGCCGGCAGACTCTTCAGAATAAAACAAAACAGTACAAGCTGCGGAGGTGATTCCTCTTTAGTATCATTGCCGCGTACCCGTGGAATATTTCCCGTGATCCCGTCCTGTAACGATCCTGCAAAGAATTTTGCCGTGGCGCAATTTATTTAGCCGCGGTGCAATTAATTTTGCGGTACAGTTGTCCCCTGTCACCTGATCCGCGGCCGGAATAGGGATGAAAGACCCCCTGATTTGACTGAAATCTATGTTTTTCCACTATTTTAAGCCGCCGAGAAGGAGAAGGGAAGGAGAAGGGAAGGAGAAGGGCGGGGTTGGCACTAAATTTGCACTTCCTTTGTACAGATTATATTTCAACTTGAGGTACAAAAAAATGAAGCTTCCCCACACTGATTACAGATCGATCCCCCGTTTCAAGGATGTAACGGAGGAGCAATGGAACGACTGGCACTGGCAGATCTCCCATACCCTGCGCGGCCTTGATGATCTTGAGGGTGTTATCAGCATGACCGACGAGGACCGACGGGAGATTCAAAGCTGTCTGGAACGGTTCAGGATGTCCGTCACTCCCTACTACGCCTCTCTAATGGACCCGGAGTACAGGCGTTGTCCCGTCAGGCTTCAGGCGGTTCCCGTCGGTGCCGAGCTTGTCGATGAGGATTCGGATCTGAGCGATCCCCTCCATGAGGATATGGATTCTCCAGCACCGGGGCTGACCCATCGTTATCCCGACAGGGTACTCCTGCTCGTAACGAACCGTTGCTCCATGTATTGTCGTCACTGCACACGACGTCGTCTGGTGGGGGTGGAAGACGTACACCTCTCCATGAAAAACATCGACCTGGCAATAGAATATATACGTGGGAATCGGATGATTCGGGACGTCCTCATCTCGGGAGGGGACCCCCTGGTCATGTCGACCGATCGCCTGGAGGAGATTCTGAAAAAAATCAGAAGTATAGAGCACGTGGAGATCATCAGAATCGGCAGCAGGGTCCCCGTGGTCCTTCCCATGAGAATCGATGAGGAACTCGTTTCAATGTTGAAAAAGTACCACCCCATCTACCTCAATACACACTTCAACCATCCCCAGGAGGTGACCGAAGAGTCAAAAAGGGCGTGTGGTATGCTCGCCGACGCGGGGATCCCCCTGGGAAACCAGTCGGTCCTTCTGAAGGACGTGAACGACTGCCCGTCGATCATGAAAAAACTGATGCAGCTGCTGCTTTCCATCAGGGTAAAACCGTATTATATCTATCAGTGTGACCTGTCCCGCGGGATTGCCCATTTCAGGACCTCTATTGTAAAGGGAATGGAAATCATCGAAAACCTCAGGGGCCATACGTCGGGAATGGTCGTTCCGACCTTCGTAGTGGATGCCCCCGGGGGCGGAGGCAAAATTCCGGTTATGCCGAATTACGTGCTGTCCCAGTCGGACCGTCGGGTGATTCTGCGGAACTACGAGGGCGTTATCACAACCTATACGCAACCGGAGGATATTTTTTCCAACTGTGGACGCTGTGATATCTGCGGGGATATGAAATACCGACCCATGGATGGAGTGGCCACCCTCCTTCGAGGGGATAAAATGGTCCTTCAGCCGGAGGGTCTCATCAGGACCAATAGAAACGGGAAGGCGTGACTCCTAGGTTGAATCTTCCGGGAGTTCCGAGACAAGGGGGATTGATTCCATGGCCCCGGGACGGGAAACGGTGATTGAGGAAGCCATGGTCGCGCGTTTCATCGAATCGAGGGGACTCAATCCCTCGATTCTAGACACCAGGTAGTAGCCCAGAAAGGTATCCCCCGCGGCGGTGGTATCGACAACCTGTGACTCCACTATGGGTACATATTCACGTTCACGGTCCTGGCTTCTTTCACGGCCCCGTTGCCGTCTCTGTCCCCGGCCGAAGTAGGCACCCCTTTTGCCGGCGGTCAATACAATATCGGTGTCGGGGTACATGTCGGTCAGAGTATCGAGGATCTCTTCCTCCGGTCCCTGAAGTCCCGCGAGGCCTGAAGCCTCGGTTTCGTTTACAACCAGGGTATCTATCAGCTTCAGGGGCCAGGTTTTGACTTCCTGCGAAAAGGGGGCCGGGTTCAAATAAATCCGCAGTCCCCGATCGTGGGCTTTTTCAATGATATAGGGTATTTCATTTATTTCATTCTGCAGAACGATGTAATCTCCGCTTTCGAATCCCGATAAGGCCCGATCGATCTCCGGGGTACGGATTTCTTTGTTTCCTCCACCGTAGAGAATAATCGAATTCTCTCCGTCTTTGTTCACCTGGATCACGGCATGGCCGGTGTGTCCGTCAAAAACGGACACCAGTTCCGTGTGTACTCCCGCTGCCGAAAGGGTGTCCAGAAGCCATTTGCCGTCGTTTCCTATCTTACCGGCGTGGTAGACCTCCGCCCCGGCTTTCGCGATCGCCACGGACTGGTTGGCACCTTTGCCTCCCGCAAAAAAACTGAGACACTCACTGCCGAGGGTTTCCCCCGGAAGTACGATATGATCAAGCTTGTAGACATGATCGATATTTAACGAACCGTAGTTCAGAATCCTTTGCATAAACACTCTCCTCGCGGGCCCTTCGAATGGTCCTTCTCGAAGGGATTTTCCCGGGAAAACTCTCTATACTCCTGATCTCTGCACGCTAAAAGGCGTACTGACCGTTCAGACCGATGGAGATCCCCCGCAGACGAGAGATGAACTTCCCATTGAACTCTTCAGTTCCCTCGTTAAAGGACGAGGATGCCACGTCGGCCTCGTAATAATCGTTGCTGGTGAGGGTGGTGTCCGCCCGAATGTCCGTGAGGATGCCTTCGACACTGATGCTGAGGGCATCGATGCTGATACCGATCGACCCGCCGATCTGGTAGCCGAAGCCGAAGGAAATATCGGTGGTGAGCTTTTCGAAGAGGTAGTAGTCCACCCCTGATGCTTTGGAGCCGTAGTAGCGACCGACGGCACCGTCGAAGGTCTGGGGGGCCACAATCCACGCGCCGGCGACTCCACCGAAACCCTCAAAGAAGACCGATCCGGCGGCTATGTGGGCCTGTAGCCGGAGGTAGGGGATAAAAGTATCGGCGGTATACCAGATGGTGTCATCCATTCGCTCCAATGCATCGTCTTCCCCTGTCTCATCGTAGGGCATGAACCCCGAGGCTTTGATATAGGTAAGCCCTATCGGGACCGCCAGAAAATCTCCAAAGGAGAAACTGGTAGAGAGTCCCGCTTCCTTGGATACGCTCCCGCTGCTTTCGAGGAGTGATTCCGGAAAGAAGAAAGAGATCCCCCCTCCGGCGGATTGGCCAAAGGTGAGTGCCACAACAAGAAAAAATAGTCCGCAGAAAACAACTGTTTTTTTCATAGTACCTCTTTTTCGACGATATTCTCTAATTCAAGCATAGTCTGGTAAAAGGGAAAATGAAAGGGGGGCGGTGACAGCAATTCTCAGTATGGAAAGTGTATTACACTTTCCATACTGAGAATGCCTCCAACCGATGATCAATTACCATTTTTTCTAAGGGTTTGAGGCAAATTCTGATTTAAGAAGTCCGTGAGACTTCTTAAATCAGAATTGCTGCGGCGACGGTTGATTCACCGTTATCGTCTCAGTTATAGGCCAATCGTGTTTTTTCATCCGCCATGGTGGGTTCGGTGATTTCCTTCCATTCCGGACCGTCCCATGTTCCCATTTTGGTGTGCATGGTGAGGTATTTTTCGGGTATCGGATGGGTACCGTAGACAACCTCGATGCCATACCTTTTTTTTATAAAATCGTGAAAATAGGTAATATAGGGACAGGGAGGATAACCTACCACCAGTCCGGTGGCAAGGTGTACTACCTCTGCTCCGTTCTTTATCATCTCATCCACGGCGTATTCAATATTCCCGCCGGGACATCCGTCGCAGGTGGTATACCCCACGACCTCGACTTCCCGGTCCTTGTATCGGGCAAAGGCACCTTCCCTGTTTTGCACAGATCGGAAGCACTTTCCGCCTGCGCATCTGCGGTAACGGTCACAGATAATGATGCCGAGTTTTGTTATTTCACCCATCTTACTTCCTCCTAAATAATATCTCTTCATTCATAATGCATTTTTTGTTTCATTTAACTGTATCACAAAGGTCCTCGCGCTGCATAGTATCGCGGGCGTTCTTGGCGGATC
>CAZJIN010000110.1:0-7370 GCA_964545955.1 uncultured Sediminispirochaeta sp. | reverse complement strand
CGGGAGAGATACGAGTACCGCGAACAGAGTGCCAATCGTAGCTATATTGATCGTTTCGATCAGGGCTGGTATAATTTCAGGAAGTGATCGGGGATTTGGCGGTGTCATGCGTTGAAGCATATCCTGTATCTCTATCGGGGCTGTCCACACCCAAGGCCAGAACACATCGACGGTGCTGATGGTCCAGAACAGAAGGGCTCCTACAATAAAAAAAGCCAAGTAGCGGGATAGTCGCTGTTTGAGGGTGTAACGCTCCCAATGAAAGCTTTCGCCGCCCACATCACGAAGCGGACCGGATGTCAGTGTATTCATTTTGTAAACCTCCGAAGTTTTCCACTGATAGTTTCAGCCACCAGGATGATCGCGATCATTACCAGAAGTATCGCGGAAGCGGTACCATAATCATATCTACCGAAAGCGGAATTGAGGGTATTCCCTATTCCACCGGCTCCGACAAGTCCGATAATGGTTGAGGCCCGTAGATTGATATCGAGTTGATACATGGTCAAACCTATCAGACGCGGCATGATCTGGGGAAAGACCGCGTATATAAGGGTGGTAAAATACCCGGCGCCGGTTGAACGGATAGCCTCGATCTGACCGTATTTAATCTCTTCTACCGCCTCGGCGATGAGTTTGCCCACAAAACCAAGGGTATAAATCACCAGGGTCAGTATTCCCGCGAAAGCCCCGAATCCTACCGCCTTCACAAACAATACCCCGAGCACTACCGGATGAAGGCTTCTGGCGATAATAATGATCGCCCGTCCAAGACCGTATACTGGGAGGATGGTGATGTTGCGGGCGGCGGCAAAACCAAAGGGAATACTCAGGAGTACCCCCACCGTCGTAGCCAGCAAGGTGATCTGTATGCTTTCGATAAAACCGCTGACAATCAGACTACCCCGAGCAGTGAAGTCCGGTGGAATAGCGCTGGAAAAAATCTGTCCTGCCCGGGGAAGTCCCCTTACCATCCGGTCCAAATCGAATTCGAGAGTTCCAAAGGCATACAATAAATACAAAACAAATACCACTACCAGTCCGGAACGAAGCCAGTGATTTGCGATGAAATGTGGTTTTCGCCAGAGATATCGTGATCCGGAAGAAACAGCACTGGATGTATCGCTCATTTTTTCTTCTCCGATACATCCTGTTTTTGATCACTGATTTCCTGTTTGCCCGTATAGATTTTCTCGAGAAAATCGTTCGTGAGTTCGTCAGGAGTGCCGTCGAAGACCATCACCCCGTCCCTCAGACCGACAATACGTGCGGCATAGTGTTTTGCCTGTGCGACATTGTGTAGGTTTATCAGAACCGGGAGATTCAACTCCTCCGTGAGATTGGAGATCAATTCCATGATACGTTCAGAAGTCTTCGGGTCCAGGGATGCAGTGGGTTCATCGGCAAGAAGAATACTCGGGTTTTGCATAAGGGCCCTTGCTACTCCGACCCTCTGCCGTTCACCCCCTGAAAGCTCATCACAGCGTTTATTGACATACTGTTCTAGATTCACCCTTTGTAGAAGGTGATAGGCGTGATCAACATCCTCCTGATTAAATTTCCGAAATGCACCCCGTAGAAAGGATACATACCCGAGGCGACCGGAGAGTACGTTTTCCATAACGGTCAAACGGTCCACAAGATTGTACGCCTGAAAAATCATACCTATCTGCCGTCGCGTGCTTTGCAGTGCCTTTCCCTTCAGGGTGAGGAGGTCCACTCCGTTAAAAAGGATATGTCCGGAATCCGCCGTGACCAATCGGTTGATGCAGCGTAGCATCGTACTTTTTCCCGCGCCGGATGAACCGATGACGGCAGTGAGATTTTTATCCCCTGTAGAAAAATTCAAGCCCTTCAGCACCGGCTTGCCATCCGCGTAGCTCTTTACGAGATCTTTTATTTCAAGCATAGTTCCTCACAGTATTGTAGTAGAAAACCGGTATCGTGTACCCGTAGATACAACGATACCGGCTCATTTTAATTGATTGTAATGGATTTAATCCAGTCCTTCAAAGGTGTATTCAACACCATTGTGTTCCTGAATCTTGCGGATCTGTGCCCACTGGTCTCTGTAGTTGATCTCGATAAAACCATCGACACCGAATTCCTCGCCAAGAGGCGTTCCGGCGAATTTGTAGCTGAGGAAGGCTTCTTTGATCTTCTTTACAAGGTCGGGATGCAGGTTATGCGCATGTCCGTAGGAAGTGGTGGGGAAGGGGTCGGTTTCGAAGACGATTCGCACATCTTCGGGATCAAAAAGACCCCGTTCGGCCATTCGGTCCACCACCTCGGATGCCACCGGCGCGGCATCATAATCTCCGGCCACTACGCCAAGGGCGGAGTTCTCATGGCTACCCGAATATTCAATTTCATAATCCTCACCGGGGGTTACCCCGAGATCGGGAAAGAGAGCTAAGGGAGCCATATTTCCGGAATTGGATGTGGGGGTGGTATGGGCGACACGTTTGCCCGCCAGATCCTTGAGTTCATAGATATCGCCATCGGCCTGCACATAGACCTGAAGGGTGTATCCGAACTTTCCGTCGGCCCCGCCCATAATGGCGAAGGGGACATATCCGGCTAGGTTGACACCGAAGCATGTCGGTCCGGTAGAGATTCCCGCGATATGAAGACGACCCGCGCGCATGGCCTCGATCTGCGCGGCGTATGAATCCACCGAGAAAAAGCGAACTTTGCGTCCGGTAACTTCCGCGAGGTGATCCATGAAGGGCTGCCAGATATCCTGATAAACCGCGGGGTCCTCCACGGGGGTATAGGCAAAAATGAGGGTCTCAGGATCTACCCAGTTGCTTTCGTTTTTGGGAAGATCGGCAACAAGATCTTCATTTTCATCACAGTACATCTCATCCAGGAGCCCTCTGTTGGAACACTCCTCCACTTCGACTGCCTCTTCCTGTGCCCCACCACCGAACGCGATCGGCACGGCGATGAACAGGAGCAGCAGCAACACTGATAATACTCTTTTCATTCTGTTTCCTCCTTAAATTATATCAAAGTATGAACCATACTTTATTTTTTTTGTTAGAAAACTATTGGATTGTTCAAAAAAAAAAAACATTATGACAATTTACGATCATACTATATTTGATTGGATTTTGCAAGTAAAAACCCGTAAAGCATGAAGGGGCGTAAAGCATGAAGGGGAGGCAGACTCAGTCTCTATCAAAGACATCGAATATCCCAAGTCGGAAGGGAACCCACGCCGGATAGCCCATCAGGAGGGTCCGCAGGAACATCGGTAAAAGCGGGAGCCCGAATTTCCGTGCCGTGGGCAGAGAGATGGGCAGTTCGGCGACATGGAGCAGTTCTATGGCCAGGTAGATCCACAGCCAGGTCGTAGCATCGAAACCGATCGTTGCGTCCAGGACTGCGGAGAGCAGACCCAGGATTAGCGGTGATATAGTAATGAAAAAGGTGGTCCAGGCCTGAAATTTCCAGAAAACTTTGCCCACGAAATGGGTCTTGCGGGGTCCGATGAAGGAGGACGCCACCGAGTCGTCCTCAAAGACGAGGGCCTGTTTTCGTTCCTCCCGACCGAGTTCAGGAAGGGGCCATTCGATCCACCGTTCCTTTGTCTCCTCTTCAGTGAGCTCGCGCACCGGGACCAACATGTCTTCCATCTGGATGGGCACGTCGATAGGGATTCCCCGTTTGATCAGGCCGCGACGGACCCTGCGGGTTTTGAGCGTCGCACCAAGGAGATTGAAAAACTGTCTGTTCCCGGGGGAAATAACACGACAGGGCTTTCCCGCGAGGGTGTGGAGGATGGAGTGGGGACTGTTGGGAAAGGGAATACAGCCCGGGACGAAGTAGTCCACCGCGTCGGCAAGGGGCTTGCCGCAGGAGCCTAGGACCACCTTTTTTCCCGGAAGCTTCAGAATATCCTCACGCCCGTAGGTCCGGCCTTCCTCGTCGTACCAGGAAAAACCGTTGCCGGTATCGATACCGCCGCCGAGGATGATGACCGCGGGATTCTTGATCCCGACATCCTCGGCCTTCAGCATCCCGAGGCCGAAACGGATGGTGGCGATACAGCCTCCGCGGCAGACTTTTTCCATGGTCCGGACAAAATCCCGGTTCTTCGGGAGTTTCGGGTCGACCTTCGCGATACCCAGAAGAAAGGTGAGGCTCGGAAACTCCTCCTTCACATCGTCGGAAATGAGGGAGGCGTCGGCGGCTCGGAAAGGCACCGGTGCGGGGTCGCCGATGATTTCTACGTCTCCGGGGGAACCGAAGCCGAGTTCGTCGGCCACCCGGAGGAGTTTGATCGAAGCGGGGTCGAAACCCATCAGGCGCGTGGCGACACGGTCGGTTTCCACGGTATGGTCACCGGCGATGATCATGCGGCTGTCCACGGGATCCACAGGGGCCGGACATTCTCCTTCTCCGCCGACCACTCCATCGACGAGGGTGAAGTCCGGCTGGAAGAGGTAGAGTATTTCCACGAGTTTTTTCTCTATCAGGCTGTTGTGGTTGCGCTGGCGAAGGTTGTAGGGGATCACACCCATGGCGTTCTTTAAGCCGAGGGTAACCTCGGTGTAGAGGTTGGTTTTGAGTTTGGGTACGGAGACATAGGCGGCATTTCCCCGGACCACCTCCGAGAAGATCTTCGGGATCAGGATCTCCCGGTGCACTTCCGCCTGGGGAAGGATATAGCGGTCCACAGGCTGTTCTTCCAGCGCCACAAGGCCGCAACCCCGATAACGGGCGAGGCGGTCGATTCCGGACACCCGGTAGGAGCTCCGGGTGGGGGAGCCGCGACCGGAGGATTCGACAATCGTAACGTGGGAGGCACGGACGGCAAGCCACTGGACGACGGCATCCAGGACCCGGGGGTCGGTGGTTTCCGGGGATATTGGATTTATCGTCCCCATGTGAGAATAAACCAGTACGAGGTTTGGTTTCACCAGGACGTGACGATTCCATATGAGTTTGCTGATGTCGGTGCGCGATTCCAGGGTGTTCAAGGCACTGGACACCGCGGTGCGTATCGCCTTTACTTCAGGGCGTTCTTCCCAGGCCTGGCTTCCATAATCCCGGGGAAGGCTTACACAGTCATCTAAGTAATCCCCTGGACCCAGTTTTTCCACGACGACTGTAGCCATTTTTTCCCCTTGGTTCCATGGAAAGTGAGAAAAAAACCGAATATATCCAGTTTATTGTAGGTCCCCGATTCGGAGCTGTCAACAACGGCATTTTTAAAAAAAATGAAACCTGATTGTTGAAACTGCGTATATTATGACAGTGTAAAGCAAAGTAGGGAGAATGAAGAGACAGGAAGAGTTTTTGGAAGATGATCGTCTCGATCTGAACTCAATACACTCGGTATTGGAGGGTGATCGGAATGCCTTTCGGAATATAGTAGATCGTTATACCCCCGTTCTTTTCACCCTCGCGTACCGCATGCTCGGCGACACCCATACCGCCGAAGAAGCTGTCCAGGATATTTTCCTGCGTGTGTATCGATCACTTCACAAATACGATCAAAACCGTCGTTTTTACACCTGGATGTTTACCCTTGCGGTGAACCATATTAGATCTCTTCTGAGAAGCAGGGGGTGGAAAACCAACAGGGTCGTTCTCTCTTTTAATGAATCCGTGTTTGATGAGGCGGTTGACAGGAAAACCCCGGACCCCGAGAACGCATTTATTCAGCGCGAGGCCGATCACGCGGTTCACGAGGCTCTAAGCCTGGTGCCGATGAAGTATCGGGAGGTTTTTGTGCTGCGTGAGGTTGAAGAGCTCTCCACAAAAGAAACCTCCTCAATACTGGGGATACCCGAGAACACCGTGAAAACCTGGAGCCGCAGGGCGAAGGGAAGGTTGAAAAAAATTCTCTCGGAGCGAGAGTGGAATTGAATGTGAGGTGAAACCTTTTTCAGAGAACCGCGTATATGAGTGTAGAGAGGAAAGAAAATGGAGTGTCGGGAATTTCGGGAAAAATTTAAGAACATACAAGTGGAAGGGGAGGAACTGTCATCCCGATACCGGGAGCATCTTGAAGAATGCCGGTCGTGCAGTATCTATGTTCGCTCATTCAGACTGGTGGAGCATCCCTCCGGTTTACACAGCGATGGTCCCGCAGGTCTAACGGACAGGGTTATGGCACGGCTTTCCCCTGAAAACCCCGCACGCACCTCAGAACCGGTGCGGTGGATACGCCTTGCAGCTGCGGCGATCCTCCTGGTGACGGTAAGTGTGGCGGGAACTCTGGGCATGGTCGACAGGACTCGTGAGGGGTACGTAGTTGTTCACCTGCATTTGACCGCGCCCGGAGCGGAACGAGTGGCGGTGGTGGGGGATTGGAACGAATGGGAGCCGGGATCGGACCTTCTTCAGGATAAGGATGGTGACGGGGTATGGGAAACGCGCGTAGAAGTACCCCTGGGGCAGGAGTACCGGTATCAGTTCCTGATTGACGGTGAGAAATGGATTGCCGATCCCGGGGCCGCGATCAGTGTGGACGACGGTTTTGGCGGAACGAACTCTATTCTCGATATTTAGGCGAACATGCGAACGTGCATCGATGTTTTAAGAAAAACGGAGGAGAAGAAAATGAAGGGAAAAATTGGTTTAATATTACTTTTTGTGTTAAGTATTTCCATGGGGGGCATGGGGGGCAATGTATTCGCCCAGGAAGAGGTCCCCTTTCTGGAAAACCTGCAGCAACAACTGAAGCAACGGCAATGGACGGGCGAAGAGGTAGGGGAACTGATTCAGGCCGCGAAGGCTTTCCAATGGGAGGGGACAAATCCCGAGCACGCCGAAGTAGTGGCGATGGCCTTGCAATACAGCCTGCGGACGGATGAAAATCTGATGGGGCAGGAGCGTGCCCGTCTGGCCCTGGAGCTTGCCCTTGGGGCTCAGGAAATGGAACAAATGGGTTTTCAGAGGCGGGAAATCGCGCGCACATCCCTGGAATGCACCCGCGAGATGATCCGGGAGATGGAGCAATTGCGCGAGAGAGATGAAAACCTTCCCGAAGGCAATCCTCCCATGGAGCCGAATGAACTGGCTGTACAGTTAAGGGAGCGGGCGAGATCCAGGATTGAGGAGCAAATCCGGAACGAAACCCCCGCGCAGGTGAGACAGAGATCGGAAGATGTGGAGGGAGGGCCTCAAAATGGAGGCGGCCCGGAAACGGGTAAACCCGCGAATGCACCAGGGAGAAGATAATTGTCCCATCGAGAGATGAAGGTATGATTTCGAATCGCATCAGTGTTTCTACTACCGGCCTGTTCAGACCGGTAGTTATGTATGCCCTGTTTTCTTTCATACTTCTTTTTATGTTTTTTCCAGTGGTGGTTCTCTTTCCTGATGGGGGAACAACACCTGCCACCGACACCGCC
>CAZJIN010000109.1:0-7389 GCA_964545955.1 uncultured Sediminispirochaeta sp. | reverse complement strand
ATTTCTTAAAAATCCATGGTGGCGCGGCGACACGAAGGGTTCTGACTTCCGGTTCCGCGGCGCCTTCCTGCGGTTCCGCCGCTTCCTGTTGCCCTCCCGCAAACAGTGCCGTTGCGGAGAAGAGCACGAGTAAAACGATAAGTAACCTTTTCATTTACACACTCCTTTTATATGGTTTCTCACTTGTATGCATGGATCGTGCCATATCAAGACAAGGGAGTTGAAAGAAAATAAATATTATCTACAAAAGGAATTAATATTTTTCACACTTCTGCTTGTTCTATCTGGGTAGGAAAAAATTGCCTACCAATGGGGAAAAATCTGCACGGTACAACATACCAAAGAGGCAGAATCAAAGGGGAAGGGTGATGAGGATTTGGGCATGATGGGAGTAGTCGTTTTCCAGGATCAGCTTCCCTCCATGGGCCGTAAGGATTCTGTAGCTGATGGAGAGCCCAAGGCCTGTCCCGCCTTTTTTTGTGGTGAAATAGGGATCGAGCAGTTTGTCGATCTCCTTATCGGGAAAGCCGGGGCCGGTGTCTTTAATTGAAATGAGGATTTCATTTTCCTTCGTGGAAAGGGTCACGGTGATGATTTTCTCTTTTTCTTCCTTGAGCGCCTCAATAGAATTTATCAGGATATTTGATAAGGCCTCTTCCATTTTCAGAATGTCCATATAAAAGGGGTGGACTTCTTCGAGAACTTGCAGGGTCAGGGTGATTCCTATATCTTCCGCCATAATGCTGTATTTTCGTACAATTTTCTCAAGGAGGGTATGAAAGCTGTATCTGGTGCTGTTGATCTGTTCAGGGCGGGCAAAGTTGAGAATCTCACTGACGAATCGGTCTGCATTTTCAACCTCGTTTTCAATCATTTGCAGGTGTTTTTTATTACCCCCGGGGTTCTGTTTCATGGTTTGCACTACCAGGTGAATTATATGGAGGGGCTTTCGGACCTCATGGGCGACTCTCGCCGATACATGACCGAGGAACATGAATCGATCGTCCGTCCTGAGTCTAATAAGTCGATCCGATAATCGGTTAAACGCTTCAGCGAGCTCCTGAAGTTCATCTTCTGTGGAGAGTTCGATTTTCTGACGATAATTTCCCTCCATGATCGAGTTCACCCCTCCGGTGAGACGCCGGATGGGTCTGGCCACATGGTAGGAAATAGCGAGGGATACGGAGCTTATTATGAGAAGAATCAGAAACAGAAAAACCATTGCAATCCGGTTCACCTGACTGAGGGGGTTAAGCATCCTGTTTCGATCGACAAAACCCACCAGTTTCCAAGTGGTACGAAGTACGGCAACAAAAACCATCTGGTCTTCTACTCGCGTATCCGAAGAAAAGGTTCTGCCGTACTCACCCCGTTCGCTTTTTCCGATCATCTCGGGATCTGAATGGACGATGATAATGGAACGGGGATTCACCATCATGAATGTATCGAACTGATCCATGGTGAAATACCCGACGACCCTCTGGAAGGTGGGGATCGGAATAGTAGCTGCCAGGATCGCAGTTTCATCATTGTTCCGTTCTATCGGGACTGCAATCAGGATAGTGTTTTCAAAGATGGAGCTCGGTCCGTCGTAATAGAAAAGCTGATTCTCTTCGATAAGATTTGTAAACAGGGGAAGTCCCGGATCCAGGTGACCGGTGGATCCTTCGGTATTCCAGTAATGCCCGTTCGGGTGGATGTAATACATGGTTTCATAGATAAAGGAAAGTCGTTTTTTCTCTTCTTTCAGGAAAAGAAGACTTTTTTCTCTCTCACTCTCTCTCAGAAGAGGAGTTCGTGAAAGCTGTATAAGATTTGAAATACCCGAAACCAGCCAGCTGTGGATAGCTCTGGATGCCCTGGTAAGCTCATTTGAGGTTTGTTCTATCACCTGCCGTTCGTAGCTGCGATTTACATACAGGAGGCCTCCCCCGATTATCAAAATAAAGATGATCATGGTGGGAATGAGAATTTGAATAAACAGTCTATTACGAATCTGTTTCATTGTTCAATTTATACCGCAAACCCCGCACCGACATACCCAGCCGTTCCGCCGTCCGGCTCCTGTTTCCATCAAGGTCTTTCAGAACAAAGCGGATATACTCCCGTTCGAGCTCTTTCAATGGCATATATCCAAGCTCTCTGAAACAATGTTCGTATTGGTCCTTTGCGACTGGTGAACACCCCGGAGGACCGGGAAGATAAAGATCCCGAGCCGTTAAGGTTTCCCGGTTTCCCGTTATGGAGGCTCTTTCAATACAGTTTCTCAGTTCACGGATATTTCCCGGCCAGTGATATTTCTTTAAAGCCTCGATCGCAGAGGGATCGAACCGTTGAACCGGCCGGTTGTGTTCCATAGAAAATTTTTTGAGAAACCACTCCGCCAGGGGGACGATATCTTCAGTTCTTCTGCGCAATGGAGGCAGGCTGAGGGGGATGACATTTACCCTGTAAAACAGATCTTCCCGAAACTTTCCCGTATAGATGAGTTTCTTGAGGTCCGAGTTGGTTGCGGCGATGATGCGCACATCTACCTGCACCTGTCTTGTTGATCCAAGGGGAACGACGGTTCTTTCCTGTATAAACCGCAGGAGAGATACCTGAGCCTTTTGAGGAAGTTCATTTATTTCATCCAGGAAGAGGGTTCCCCCGTCGGCAATTTCAAGCTTGCCCTTTGTTCGGGTCTTAGCGTCGGTGAACGCGCCTTTCTCGTATCCGAAGAGTTCCGATTCAATCAGCTGTTCCGGAATAGCACCGCAGTTGATGGGGACAAAGCTTCCTGATGAACGTGTACCGGCACGATGGATAAGTCTGGCAATTACTTCTTTTCCTGTTCCTGATTCTCCGGAGAGGAGTACTGTTGAGTTGATATCGTGGATTGTATGAATAGTTTCATACACTTTCTGCATTTCAGAACTGCTGGTTTCAAAGTGAATATCTTCCCGTTTTTCCAGCTCTTTTTTCAGAAAAGTGTTCTGCGCCTTCAGGCGTTCATGAGAAACAGCTTTGCGAATGACCATCTCAAGCTCTTCAATCTGGATAGGCTTGGAGATGTAGTCGAAGGCCCCGTGCTTCAATGCCGTCACTGCACTGGCGATGGTAGCATGGCCGGTAAGCATAACCACGGGAATTTCTGAAAAATGGGAGCGACAGTATTCGAGCATTTCCATACCATCACGTTCGGGCATTTTCAGATCTGTAACCACAACCTGATAGCTGTGCTTCCTCATTTGTTCAATCGCTTTATCCACCGATTCCGCTATGTGGATCCTGATTCCCCTCGGTTCCAGCAGGTCTCTAACCAGTTCGAGGGCGGTACTATCGTCATCTATCAGAAGAACACGATGATTTTCTTTCATGGCTTGTCTATTGTACGCTCTCTTTACCCGATTTCTCAAGGAGTTTCTTTTCGACTTTTACATAAGCCGTATGGAATGGCCTCATCGGATCTTGACGTGGAACTGTTTTTGTTTATAATAACATTAAGTGTTATTAAATAACGGAGGATGGGGCATGGATATTCGAATACTGGAAGATGCTGAATCTCTGGGTCGGGAAGCTGCGGAGGCGGGCGCGGGAAAGATCAAAGAAGCGCTGCGACGAGGGGGGGAGGCTTCCGTCATACTGGCGACCGGGAACAGTCAACTCGATATGCTGAAACATCTCGTAACGAGAGAGGGCATTGACTGGTCCGGGGTTACCTGTTTTCACCTGGATGAGTATGTGGGAATGTCGGATCGGCATCCTGCGAGCTTCAGGAAATACCTGCGTGAGAAATTCGTGGAGATGGTGCCCTCCCTGAAGGCTTTTCACTATGTAAATGGTGATGCCCCGGATCCCAGGGAAGAGTGCGGGAGACTGGGAGAGCTGATCAGTCAAAGGTCGATTGATGTTGCCTTCATCGGGATAGGTGAGAACGGGCATATCGCGTTCAACGATCCACCGGCGGATTTTGAGACCGAAGAAGCCTTTATCGTGGTAAAGCTCGATGAAGCCTGTCGCAGACAGCAGATGGGAGAAGGCTGGTTTGAGAGTATCGGGAATGTTCCGGAGAGGGCTATAAGTATGAGTATCCGGCAGATTATGAAAAGCAGATCCATAATATGCAGCGTACCCGATCTGCGCAAGGCCGAAGCGGTACGGAATACGGTGGAGCGCGAGGTTTCCAATCTTGTGCCCGCCACAATCCTCCGACAGCACGGTGACTGCGTCCTTTTTCTTGACCGGGAATCCTCAAGTCTCCTGGAATGAGAGAAAAATGAATCCTCCCGACCCCGGCGGGCTTGCTATTGCCTTCGACTTTGACGGAACTCTCATCAACAGTGGTCTCGACAAGGGAATCCATATCATGTGCGCGGTATGGATCGCCTTTCTTGAAAACGATCTAGGCGGTTATCTTCATCCGACGGAGCCGGAAGCGGATGTCCGGAGGATGTTGTCGGCCTATATAAATTATCCGGGAGCCCCCAGGTTCCAGCAGCTTTCAGCTACCGTGAACTCTCTGGTGAATGATAGGCCCGAGGCTTTCGACGAGGAGGATCTCAGGTCTCTGCCCCTCGGGATAAGGGATAACTACGCGGGCTTGAAGGAAGTGTACAACCGGGTATATTCGGCTTTGAACGACACCGCCGCGGAACACTACTGGAAACCCTTTGCCGATGTGAAGCGCATATTGCCGGAACTGGCCCGACGGTTCGACCTGTACATCGCCTCCGGAGTCACCCAGGATCTCATCTTCAAAGATCTGGAACGACATGATTTTGATACGGGACTTTTTCTGGGTATCTATGGCGGAGATACCGCCGGCGGATCCGACAAGGCCTTTCTTCTGAAAAAAATTCGAAACATGGGTTATTCCGACGTGCTCTTCGTGGCCGATTCGAACCGGGATCTTCTGTATGCCGGGGAAGCGGGGGTCCGGTTCTTCCGTATCAGGGAAAACGCGGATTTTCTGCGTCTCCGGGATGAACTGGCCGTGGGGATTCCCGACGAAACATCTTCCTGGACTTATACGGCAGGGGAGCTTGATTTTTTTTCATCTAAAACCGTGGACATTCTAAGAGATAGTATCATCCCGGGCCGGAAGGATTCTTACGGAAAGGATTTCTGCAGGGAAGTGACTGCTCTCATTCACCGGAAGGACTGAAGGAGGTCCCGAAGGATCTGAAGGTTTTCCATGGGGCGCTCCTTTGCCTCGACAATGAAACGTCCCGGGCCCTTGCGCATAAGCAGTTCGACCACCTCACGATATGGTAGTTCTCCGCGATCAAGCGAAAGATGATCGTCCGCAACCGATTCAGGTTTTCCCGCCGTGGAGTGGTTGTTGTGCAGGTGGGTGGTGATAACACGGCGGGTTTCGAGAATCCTATCGATTGTTTCAAGATAGTTAAAATTATGAATCAGAGATGAAATCCACAGGTGGCCGATGTCAAGGCAAAAACGGACTTCAGGCACTTTTCTCGCGGTAAGAAACAGATCCTCCGGTTGCTGCATAAGGTAGGTGATGCGGGGGTTGATGTTTTCCACTGCGAGGGTGATCCCCCGGTTCCGACAGATTTCGATCGCCCGGGGAAGATTTTTTATTGTCTCCCCCAGGTGGACACGGTATTCGGGGGCATCGCAGTATTCAGCGGTGGAGACCATGCCCTCGTGCTTATAAATGTAGGTCTCGGGGAGAGGGGGGGCATCCTCGAGGCTCTTCCTTCGTTCCTCGAAATCGGTATAGATGCGTCGGTCCGTGGCATAGCCGGCGTGGAGGACCAGGATATCTGCACCAAAGACTGCGGCGGTTTTCGCGCTTTCTTCGAGCATTTCATAGCTCTCCGCGAGTACCTCCGGGTCCCGGGATCCAAGATTGGGAAGTGTGCTTGTGTGGGGGCAGGGGGCATGGACGGAAACCGCCTTAATCTCCAGGGCAGCGACGCGGCGCAGATATTCCTCGTCCATTTTATAGGAGAGTTCGAATACCGGAGACATGGGAGGGGGACTCCCGTCACCCTGGCTCTCCGGTTTTTTCAAATCCCGGAGCAGAAAATCCTCAAGATCCCTGGCTGTCCCGAATGCGGTCAGGGACAGCCCAATAATTTCCCGTTTTTCGATTTGTTTCTCTCCGTCGCTCTCGGACATAGGTCTATTCTAACCTGCCTTGAAGCTTGCCGCCATCGACTTCCCGGTGTACCGGTTGATGGCATAGGTAACCCCGAGGACTACGACAAAAAGGACGGTAGAGAGAGCGCTTGCCAGGCCGAAATTGCCGTCGTTGACGCTGTCATAGATTGCGATCGGCAGGGTTCTCGTTTTTGCCGAGTAGAGGAGGATCGTGGTGCTCAGTTCTTTTAACAGGGTCGCAAAGGTAAGAATAGTCCCCGAGGCTATGGTCATGAATATGAGGGGAAAGGTAACTTTTCTGAAGGTAAGCAACCATGTCGCTCCGCTGAGAATAGAGGCTTCTTCCAAGGCAGGGTCGAGCTGGGTCAGTCCCGCGGTAACGGAGCGAAACACGTACGGAGTACGTCTAATCACATAGGATATAAAAAGGATAAAGAAGGTACCCCTGAGAAGCAAGGGGCCTGATGAAAAAGCCGTCAACAGGGCTACCGACACCACAATGCCGGGGAGTATAAAGGGTAGCATCACCGCGTAGTCGAGGATGGCGCTCCCCTTCACCGATCTGCGTTGAATAATATAGGCGATCAGGGTACCGATCACGGCCGCGCCCAACGATGCGGTAACGGAAAGGTAAATAGAATTCGCGATCGGTCCGGACAGATATTGGCTGATCTGTCCATAGTTTCCGAAGGTAAAACCTTTAGGCCAAAGGCCGTTCCAGGTGGTGAAGAAGGACATCACCAGCAGTGTAATTTGTGGAAGCATGGATACGAGGATTATTCCCCAGCAAAAGATAGTCGCCAATACCTTCACCAGGGGATGGGTGTGCATTTTGATTTTTGAGCGGGAGGCGCTGATAGTTTCGTATTCATGTCTGCTCACTATATGTTTCTGCACCCAAAGGGCAAATACGGTAATGGCGACAATTATCATGCTGATGGCCGCGGCGGAATTAAGGTCCCAGAACCCGTTTACCCGGAAATACATAAGGGTCGGCAGTACATAGGTGTTTCCTCCGATGACCGCGGGGATACCGAAGTTGTCAATTGCGCGTATGAACACCAGTATCGCGCCGGCTCCAATACTCGGCAAAATCAGTGGGAGATCTATGGTTCGCAGAATACGGGGAAAGCGTGCTCCCATGGTGACGGCGCTTTCTTCCAGGGTAGGATTAGCAGTCTCGAAGGCCCCTTCCGTAAGGAGAAACACGAAGGGGTAATACATCATGGTCATACTAAAGATGATTCCGAAGGGACCATAAATGGGGGGAAGGGAAATCCC
>CAZJIN010000108.1:0-7421 GCA_964545955.1 uncultured Sediminispirochaeta sp. | reverse complement strand
ACCAACTGAGGAGGGTACGGGTCAGGGGCCCCGGGAGTCACAGCTTGCGAAGCCGGCATCCCCCACGGCTTCAAACATCGTCTTGAGGATGGCCTCTTCAGCGGTTTTTCTGCTTCCGACCCAGCTGAAACCGGCGGCCAGGGAGTGGCCACCGCCGCCAAAGGAGAGGGCGATGCTGCCGACATCTATGCTTGAGTTGGAGCGAAGACCCACGGAACAGGTCTCCGGAGTCTCCTCCCGTATAAAAACGACCGCTTCGCAACCAATGACTCCCTGGAGTTGTTGGTAGAGGACATCGGATTCACGGTTCTCAATGCCGTAGTGCTCGAGATCTTCAAGTGTCTCATAGGTGAAAAGGACTTTTCCGTCGCATAAGGAACTCGTCCGACTGAGCAGCACACCGAGAAATTGGCGTGAGGCAAGGGACCGACCTCCATACATGGAACGGAATACCTCCTTCGGACTCGCCCCGTATTCACTGAGACGACCGATCGCTTCGAAGACCTTCCTACTGTATGCCCCCAGGTGACGGAAAAAACCGGTATCGGTGGCAAGGCCAAAGAGTAGAATCTGAGCTTCCTCGGTGGTGGGGGTGTCCCCCATAGATTCGATAAGTTCAAGTATCATAAAGGTCACCGAAGGTGCCGAGGCATCGATATACCGAACCTCACCGAAAGGACTTCCCGACGAGTGGTGATCAATCACCAGTACCTTCATCCCCCCCAGTTCCTCGGCCAGGTGACCGATCCGTTCCATCGTGGAACAGTCGAGAATTATCGCAACGGTTGTTGTCGGATCAAGCCCTTCCGGAATGTGCAGGGTGAACTGTGATTGGTATGGTTCAAGTTCAAGCCTTTGAAAAGGGCCGGGTGATACAAGAAAGGTTTTCTTTCCCCTACGGTTCAGATATTTCCCCAGGGCAAGCTGAGATCCGATGCAATCACCATCAGGTTCGCTATGACCTAGGAGCACAAAAGTCTCTGCCTCTTTCAAGGTGTTGTAAAGCGGTTGGGGAATCTTATTCATTTAAATAGCTAGAATTCCAGATCCAGGCTCTCAATATCAAACTTGCCGTTCAGTGATTCGGGATCCTTGAGGTCACCATAAGATATATCATTGATGTTTCTGTGGAGATAGAGGCGAATGTGGCTGAAAGCACCGTCCTTCCAGAAAATGGAAAAATAGGGAAGGGATGGTTCATTTGCCAGTACCAGTTCCGCCTTCGGCTCCGTCCGCTCCGAACCTGCCAGGTCGAACCATTTCTTCGGTACATAGAAAACCGCAAAGTTGAGATCGCTCTTCTGGTACACCACCCTGTATCCGAGATTATGAAGATAGACTTTCGAGATGGGAACAGTCTTCACATAATACCCGGATTCCTGGGCACACAGCATACCGGAAAATAAGATAGTGAGTAAAAGTGTCAATATGAATACCCGTCGTTTCAAAGGGAGCCTCCTCCTGTTCCAATCTCATTACAATTATAGCGGTAGTGGAGATGCAAAATCAAGCAAAAAACTATACAAGAAGATAAAACATGAAAAGTTAAGTGGGGGGTGCCGAATTATTCCTCCGGAAAAAGGTATTCCAGGGTATCGAGAACGGACCCGGAGTAGGTAAATTTCAAGACGTTCTTCACTTCTCTGGGGAGCTCCTCTGTATCTTTACGGTTTCCCTCCGGCATCAGTACCGTCTGCATCTTGTTGCGGTAGGCGGCGAGGACTTTCTCCTTCACCCCTCCGATCGCGAGGATTCTTCCGGTTAGAGTGATCTCCCCTGTCATTGCGGTGTACCCGCGGATTGGTCTTGAGAGAAGGGCTGAAAGCATCGCCGCCGTCAAGGTGATGCCGGCGGAAGGTCCGTCCTTCGGGATTGCCCCCTGGGGAACATGGATATGGATATCGGTCTCCTTTTGAAAATCTCCGGCCAGACCAAAATGTTCCGCGTGGGCTCGAAGAAAGCTGAGGGCAATCTGCGCGCTTTCCTTCATTACATCTCCCAGACTTCCCGTGAGTATCAATTTGCCGTCCCCCGGGAGAAGGGATACTTCAATGGGAAGCATTTTCCCACCCATTTCGGTCCACGCTAAGCCGTTGGCGAGCCCCGGCGTGGATGTACGGTACACCAGATCATCTTCAAAAGGTGCCGGTCCCAGGTATTTTTTCAGGCTTTTTTCGGAAACCACCACCTTAAAATCGGGTTTCGGTTCTTCCTCCCTCGGCCGTTTGTCTTCTTTCACCGCCTGTCGGGCGATTTTTCGGATAATACCGGCGATTTCCCGTTCCAGATTACGTACCCCCGATTCCATGGTATACGACCGAATAAGAGCGAGGATTGAAGGTTTCTGAAATTGAATGTCCGCCCAATCAAGGCCGTTCTCGGAGAGCTGTTTGGGGATGAGAAACTTTGTGGCAATCTGTTCCTTTTCGAGATCGGTGTACCCGGGGATTTCTATGATTTCCATACGGTCCCGAAGGGCCGGGGGTATGGAATGCACCGAGTTCGCGGTGGTAATAAACATGATATGGGAAAGGTCGTAAGGCAGCTCAAGATAGTGGTCCATAAAGCTGGAGTTCTGTTCGGGATCGAGCACCTCAAGAAGGGCCGAGGCCGGATCGCCGCGAAAGTCGTTGCTCAGTTTGTCAATCTCATCCAGGAGAAAAACCGGGTTGATGGTACCGGCTTTTCGCAGTGATTGGATCACCTTGCCCGGCAGGGCCCCCACATAGGTTTTCCTGTGTCCCCGTATTTCGGCCTCATCCCTCACTCCTCCCAGGGAAACGCGGATAAACTCACGGTTGATGGCCCTGGCAACGGACCTGCCGAGGCTGGTTTTTCCGGTTCCCGGAGGACCCACGAAACAGAGGATCGGGCCTTTTACCTTTTCCTGAAGCTGACGGACCGCGAGAAAGTCAAGGACCCGTTCCTTCGGTTTTTTCATATTGTAATGGTCTTCGTTCAGGATCTTTTCCGCCAGCTCTATATCCCGGTTATCCTCGCTTTTTCGGCTCCAGGGAAGATCACCGATCCACTCAAGGTAGTTCCTGAGTACGCCGGATTCAGGGGACATCGGTTGAAGCTTTCCGAGGCGACCGGCCTCTTTTTCGGCTTTTTCCAACACTTCAACGGGGGGATTTTTTGCCTGTATCTTCTCAAGAAGGTCCCGGGCGCCACTGGCGTCCTCTTCATCCTTGCCCAGTTCCTTGTTGATCTGACGGATCTGTTCGTTCAGAAAATACTCTTTCTGGTTTTTTTCGAGCTTCTGCCTGACCCTGTTCTGAATTTTATTCTGAATTGAGATAACCTCGCTCTCAGCTTCAAGATGGACCGCCAGGGTCTCGAGTCTCTGCCTGGAGTCTTCGATGACGAGGAGATCCACTTTTTTTTCAGAGGGGAGGGTAGAATTGGCGCTTATCAGGTCAATTAGCTTATCGGGAAAAGCCGTGTTTCGAATGGTCTTAAGTGTATCGGCGGGTATTTTTTTCTGAAGCTTCGCGTATTTTTCAAAGGAATCCTTCACCGTGGTCATAAGGGCCGTAAGTTCTTCGGCGGGGTTTCTCTTTTCTTCTATAGGGTGGACGACCCCGTGTCGAGAGCCGTCTTTTTCCTCGTATTTCTTGAGGACCGCCCTTTGAAGCCCCTCCGCCAGGACTCGAATTGTACCGTCCGGAAGCTTTATCATCTGGAGGATCTTGCTGACGGTCCCCGCCTGGTAAATATCGTCCCTCCCGGGAGTCTCTGTGTCGTTCTTCTGACATACGAGAAAAATGTGACGGTCCCCGGCCATGCTTTCTTCAATAGCCTTGACCGATTCGGGATTTCCCGCGAAAAAAGGAATGACCATATGGGGAAACACGACGAGCTCCCTCAACGGTACAAGGGGGAGCTCCTTTTTTCCGCTTCTGGCGATTACGGGTAACTTCATGCGGATTTCTTTTTGTACTGTATCTCCGGTTTTGTAGAGTTCTCGATCACGTCGCGGCTCACCACAACCTGTTTCTCCCCTTCTATGGAGGGCAGTTCGAACATGATATCGATCATGATTCCCTCAACGATAGATCTGAGACCCCGTGCTCCGGTTTTTCGCTCAATGGCCTTCTCCGCGATTGCTTCAATGGCTTCCTCATCAAAAATCAGCTCGATACCGTCTATCTTCAAGGAACTCTGGTATTGCCGTATGACGGAGTTTTTTGGCTCCGTAATGATACGCTTCAGATCTTCCTTCGAAAGCTCATTAAGGGTGACGTTGATCGGCAACCGTCCGATAAATTCGGGAATCAACCCGAACTTGATCAGGTCGTCAGGATGCATGTGCCGATAGAGTTCAACGAGATTTTTCTCCTTGGAAGCCCTGATATCGGCGCCGAAGCCCATAGGATGATGGCTGACCCTCTCCTCAATCACCCTGTCAAGTCCGACGAAGGCGCCTCCTACTACGAAGAGGATATTGGAAGTGTCGATTCGAATCATCTCCTGATTCGGATGCTTGCGTCCTCCCTGAGGAGGTACCGCCGCAATTGTTCCTTCGATTATTTTGAGCAGCGCCTGCTGTACCCCTTCGCCCGAAACATCACGGGTGATGGATACGTTTTCCGATTTGCGGGCGATTTTGTCAATCTCATCGATGTATATAATTCCCCGTTCCGCCGCGGCTATGTTGTTTCCCGCCGCCTGGATAAGCTTGAGAAGGATGTTCTCAACATCCTCTCCGACGTAACCCGCTTCGGTCAGGGTGGTCGCGTCCGCTATGGCGAAGGGAACCTTCAGTTTGCGGGCCAGCGTCTTTGCCAGAAGGGTCTTTCCCGTTCCGGTCGGACCGGTTATGAGTACGTTTGATTTGTCGAGTTCAACACCGTCCTCAAGGCGATCTTTGTGACCAATCCGTTTGTAGTGGTTGTAGACCGCCACGGACAGGACTTTCTTCGCGTCATCCTGACCAATGACGTATTGATCGAGGTATTCCTTAATCTCAATCGGGGTGGGAACATCCTCCATGAATTCGGTGGCCGCAACCTGCTCCTCTTCGTCGAGAATGCGCTTACACACGTGGACACATTCATCACAGATATATACTCCGGGACCTGCTATCAGTCTGCGGGCATGATCTGCACTCTTGCCACAGAAGGAACATACTTTGTTTCCGTCATTTTTGGTTTTTGCCATTGTTTTCCCTCGCTAACACACTATCGACGATGCCGTATTCCACAGCTTCCTGGGCCGACATGTAATAATCTCTTTCCGTATCTCGTGTAATGGTCTCCTCGGTCTGACCTGTGTGTTGTGAAAAATATGAGGTGATCAGTTGTTTTAACCGGATAATCTCCCTGGCCCTGATACCGATGTCCACCGCCTGCCCTTGAGCGCCACCCCAGGGTTGATGAATCAGGATCCGGGCACTCGGGAGGGTGAATCTCTTGCCCGCCGCGCCGGCGGTAAGCAGGAGTGCCCCCATCGAAGCTGCTTGACCCATACAAATAGTCTGTACTTCCGGCTTTATATATTGCATTGTATCATAGATTGCAAGACCCGCAGTCACACTTCCACCGGGTGAGTTGATATACACGCTGATATCGCGTTCGGGATCAACGGACTCGAGAAAGAGCAGCTGGGCCACAACAAGATCGGCCGTGAGATCCAGAATCTCACCGTCGATAAACACAATCCGATCTTTAAGGAGACGGGAGTAAATATCGTAAGAACGCTCGCCCACCCCTGTCTGTTCGACAACTACGGGCACCAGCGTGTTCATTTGCTCATTCATATTAAAATATCCTCTTCTATAAAACTCTTGGTTTAAACTAATTATTATTTTCTACAAAGTCCAGGTAGTCGAGTTTCTTCCCTTTCTTTATTTTCGACTGTTCCAGCATAAAATCGAAGAGTTTTCTATTTTTCACGTCGGTTTTCACGTATTCAATCAGGTTGTTTTTTTCGTACTGTTCTTTTATCGTTTCGTAGTCCTGTCCGCTCCGCTCCGCCTGTTTCTTCAGTTCTTCATAGGCCTCATTTTCGTCGGCTTCGATACCCTCTTTTTCGCGAATTTTCTCCACGAGGATCTGAAATTTAAGGCTTCGTTCGGCATTAGGCCGCCATTCCTCGATCATATCCTCTTTTTTCTTTCCCTGCATTTCGAGAATTTGCAGTACCTGTTCTTCGGAGATACGGGACTGGTTGATGAAATTGCGCCAGGAGTTCTCGAGTTCCGCGTCTATCATTGATTCCGGGAGATCGATGGAAGATGTTTCGATAATCTGATCGAAGAGTTTCTCGATTTTCACTTCGCGGAGTTTGTTCTCCAGGGACGACTCAAGCTGGGAACGAAGGTCCTTTTTCAGATCATCCAGGTTTTTATACTTGTCACTGACATCCTGGGCCAGTTCGTCATCAAGGGCGGGAATATCCTTCTGTTTGATTGCCCGGACCTTCACTTTCAGCCGTACCTTTTTACCGGCATACTCCTCATGCTCAAAATCCTCGGGAAAATCCTTCTCGATGGTCTTTTCCTCATCCTTTTGCATCCCGATCACATCATCATCAATCTTGAAAATATTGTAGCCCGTACCGACGGTAAAAACAAAATCATCGCGGGAGGTACCGTCTTTTTCATTACCCTCTTCATCGAGTTCCACGTAATCGATGGTGATAATGTCGTCTTTCTCTACCCCGCCGGCCTCTTTTTCCACAACCATCGAATTCTGGTCCTGGATTTTTGCAAGTTCCCGTGTTTCATCCTTCTTTGTGACCTTTACATCGGGTGCCTCTATTTCGAGCCCCTTGTATTCGCCGACTTCAATCTCGGGGTATACATCGTATATCACTGAAAAGGTAAAATCCTTGTCCAGCTCCAGGTCGATCGAATCTTCGTTGTCCAGTCGGGGCTGTGAATAGGGGAGCGGCTTTTGGTCTATATCTTCTATGGCTTCCTGAAGTCCTGTATCGATGATCTCTATGGCTGCTTCTTGCCTGATTCCGTCGCCGTATTTCTGCTCAAGGATGGCAACAGGGACTTTGCCCTTGCGGAAACCCCTGATGTGGGCGGTCTTCGCGTATTTTTTGAGAAGCTCATCGTACTTTTTTCTGGCTTCAGCTCCGTCCACGGTGACTGTGAGCTTCACGGAGGATTTTTCAAGATTTTTTACGTCTTTTTGTGTTACCATTCGTATACCTCTTGGTTATGTAGAATTCAGATTTTCATGGGATGTGAAACAGGTCATCATCCGTCTAAATATACATGATTCTCAATCATTAGAAAACCTTTTCAGCGATTCTCAGTATGGAAAGTGTGATACATTTTCCGAAATGGAAACGCCGGTCATCAGGGGGAGTAAAGAAAAAAGGCGATCCGAGGACAACTCAGATCGCCTGGAAGAGCGAGAGACGGGATTTGAACCCGCGACATCCACCTTGGCAAGGTGGAGCTC
>CAZJIN010000107.1:0-7448 GCA_964545955.1 uncultured Sediminispirochaeta sp. | reverse complement strand
CGACGGGTCCGGGGCGCCCGGCGATCCATTTAGCCCGTTGGCGCGGTTCACCCCGCTCACACCGCCAATACCACTCACCCCTCGGGTTGACCCCAGAAGTCGCCGGAGCTCCCTTTTTTTCGAGAGAATCGGGACGACATGGTAGGTAATATTCGGCCGGTCGGGGTTGGCCCGGATCACATGGGCGGGGTCTTTCTTGAAAATGATTTCCTGCAGGCTGTCCAGGATGGTGTCCGAGGCGGTAGCGGTGAAGGCGCTGAGCATGCCGGGGTCCGCGGCTTCGATAATCTCGGGTATCCGCATAAGGGCAGGCCGGAAGCCGACCCCCCAGTCGGGGATGGTGTGGGCCTCGTCGATCACGAAGTGGGCGATCCGCAGGTCGGCCAGGAGACCCAGGGCCGCCGGCTGAATCAGAGTTTCGGGGTTGGAGAGGAGAAATCGGCTTTCCCCCGCTGCGAGGTGGCTCCAGGCTGTCGATCGATCTTCCCGGGACATCCCCCCCGCGATCAGTTCCACGGCGATATTCTGCTCTTCAAGACGCCTTTTTTGATCCGCCAGGAGGGAGAGGAGGGGGAAAAGAATGAGGGTGATGCCCTCGAGCAGTACCCCGGGAAGCATGAAGCAGAGACTTTTCCCAGCTCCAGTGGGGAGGATGGCGATCTGGCGACGGGGCGTGTCCTCAACCGGGATATCTTCTCGCTCTCCCCGGGTGGTCTTGAGAGCAGGATCGGCCGGTAAAAAAGCCTCCTCCTTGAAGTACCCGCAGCCCTCCAGGACGTTGCTGATCACCAGGCGCTGCCAGGGGAAGAGATAGTCCAGGCCGAAGTGTTCTTTTACGGCACTGTTGTAAAAATCGGTATCCGTATTCATGGATATATGCCTCCTGTACTATATGAGCAGGGGAGAGACACGGTTGCTTCAAAGCGGGAGGATTGACGGTAGGCCATGAAGTAAATGGGGGATACACTTTTATATGCAAAGGTTCTTGATTAATTTAAAGTTACTGAATTTACTATATTTGTTACCACCCCCACGAGCACATCCTGAAACAGGTTGCTTAGTATCTCCCGGAGGATAGTTGCTCCGAATGAAATTGTGAACTAAGTCGGTCAACAACAATTTTTTTTGCGACTCACAAGACTTGTCTTTCCAAAGCCATCAGTCCAAAGGTTTTCTTATATTATATTTAGGCCCATCTGCTTGATAAAGCCATCGATTCCACCTTGACGCTGCCATTCTTTGAAATTTCTGTAAGATTGTCTACCTTCAATTGCCTCGAGTAGTATCTGTCCTACCCCAACTATATTCTTTGGAATCGGAGAGAGAAAATCAGTAAGTATTGCTTTTTGTGAAAATCTAAAACAATTATCGACCACTTTTTTTCTAACATTCCATGACATCCCATGCAGGCAAAAACAGACCGTCGCGATCGAAAATTGCCCATAATTTATTGTTCCCAATTTCGACGCGTCATGACAGACAAATGTAGCATTATTTACTAAAGCAAAAGCCACCACCTTTGGTGGTGGTCACAGTTAGGCTTTGCCTTAAGGGTTCTATAAGGTGGTGGCTTTTGCAGCACCGTAAGCCCCTATGGGGCGCTGCCCACAAACCACCTGCTCTGCAGGTGGTTGTTGATTCCCTGTTTTTTTTTGTTTTCTTGCATAGGCGATCATCCTATTAGATATATCGATACCAGTTACCCTTTCGTATTTGGAAGATAGCTTCAGCACAAACTAACCAGGTCCGTATCCGATATCGATCTATTTAGTAGTCCGCCGACTTTTGTTCGTTCTATCCATATACTATACCTTAAGATTTATTGGATACCGGACTGTTCTCTTGGGCACATTATAACGCGATTTTTCGTCGGCTGCATTAGTCCTGTTAAATATTTTTTACCTTGTGAAGAGACCCATTGGGTCTTCGTATGCATAATACACCCCTTCCAAATATCAAATTCGCCATATACAATGAGCCTGTTATGAAGTCAGAACATAAAACAAAGTCCAAACCCATCTTGATTATTTTTCTCGTTATTATGGCAGGCATGATTATTACCGGCATTGTTTTTAACGGGCAAATTAAAGATTTTTTAGACAGACCGGCCCTGTACCGGCATGTTCTATTTGTGCATATCCTCGCAGTTACTCTTTTCTTTGCCAATGCTGTAGTGGGGATGCTATGGGAGATGAGAGCCCTTGCCTCCGGACGCGGGGAAATTATTTTTCATACCTATGATACTGTCGCATGGCTTGACGCGCGCTTCTCTTCTCCTTTAATCATTGTTTCAGTAACATCAGGTATTATTCTGAGTCTAATGATTGGTAATATATGGGAAATCGGCTGGCTCTTTCTGGCTTTTCTTCTTTTTATGTTTTCAGGTTTAGTGTGGGTTATAAGTGATATTCCGACACAATACAAAATTAAGGAACTTATCGCACAGGTTGATCCTGACGCCCAGGTTCTTCCTGAGGAGCTGATGCGCCTGCTGAAGCTGCGATTACGGATCTCCCTTGCGGGAGTTTCTCCTCTGTTCATAGTTTTTATATTAATGGTCTATAAACCGGATATTTTTTAATTAATTAGGAGAATTGATTTTTACTTCTTTTTCATCAAGGAATTATATTTTTATTGCGCCATGCAACCGGAATGGTATATTTTGGAAAATGCATCACTAGGGAATATCAACGATAAAAGCTTTCTGATATAATTGATATGCAATACCACGATATTTGAATTCCGGAGTAGATGGATACATGGCAGAATACAATTCCGAAACACACAAAGAAGATTTCGCATCTCTGTATGAACAGAGTATTTCTGAAATGAGCTCCCTGGAACCCGGGCAGTTGATAGAGACCACCATCGTCTCCATCTCAGAGGACTGCATTTTCCTGCACTTGAGTGGAAAAAGCGAAGGCGTCCTTGACAGGGCGGAGATGACCGACACCGACGGCAATCTCACCGTGGAAGAAGGGGACACCATAAAGGCTTTTTTCCTCTATTCAAAAAGCGGAGAAATGCATTTTACCACCAGGATCAGCGGAGACAAGACCGGCAAGGCTGTTTTAGCGGAGGCTTTTGAGAGTGGGATTCCCGTCGAAGGTACTGTTGAAAAAGAGATCAAGGGCGGCTTCGAAATCATGATCGGCGAATCCCGGGCTTTCTGTCCCTTTTCCCAGATGGGAATGAGACGGGTAGAAACCCCCCAGGAATACATCGGGAAGCAGCTTACCTTCAAGATCCTGGAGCACAGTGAAAATGGCCGGAATATCCTGGTTTCAAACCGCGCGATCCTGGAGGAGGAACACCAAAAACAGGTTGAACTCCTGAAACAAACACTAAAAGAGGGCATGGTGGTCAAAGGCACCATAAAATCAATTCAGGATTTTGGCGCCTTTGTTGATCTCGACGGGATACAGGCACTTCTTCCCATCTCGGAAATCAGCCGAAGCCGCGTGGATGATATACATACCCTGTTATCCGAAGGGGATGAGATCGAGGCGTCCCTTATCAAACTTGACTGGAGAAATGAGCGGATCACCCTGAGCTTGAAGGCCCTGCTTCCGGACCCGTGGGATGAAGCTCGCACTAAATACAAAATCGGTTCAAAGCACACGGGAACGGTTGCGCGAATTGCCAACTTCGGCGCCTTCGTCTCCCTTGAGCCGGGATTGGACGGGCTTGTTCACATCTCCGAGCTGAAAGAAGACACATGGGAGAATAAAGCGCGCACTGTTCTGAAAAAGGGTCAGGAAATCACAGTTCAAATAAAAGATATAGACACTGAGAAAAAAAGAATATCTCTGAAACCTGTTTCCTCGGAGCAGGAAGATAGGGATATCAAAAAATATCTTGAACCTGAACCTGAAACTGACACCTACAATCCCTTCGCGGAACTTTTGAAGGACAATCCGAAGGCCCCTGATAAAAACTAAGATCCAGTCATACAGGAAACCGTAGAGAGAAGAGTGTTTCGGGGACTCTCTGTACGTCCAACGAGCCGTTCAACTGCTTCACGAGATTGGTGATGAGCTGGAGACCAAGGGTTTCGCAGCGATCGAATCGTATCTCCTCAGGAAAGAGATGCCCTGTGTTTCCGACCTTGAGTATGAAGTTCGAGAGATCTTTCTCCTTCGACAAATGGACGCGGAAAACCGCAGGGGTGTCCTTAGAAAAGCCGTGTTTCACCGCGTTCGTCGCCAGTTCGTTGATGATAAGACCTACCGAGACGGTTCGCTTCGTGTCCAGGTTTATAATATCATGAATATCGTTTTCCACACGGACCGGCATGGGCGTGAAGGAGAATACGTTGGAGAGAATTTCTTCTGTATAATCGCGAAAATCTATTGTTGTGATATCGTCGCCTTTATTCAGCTTTTCATGAATAATACATATCGTATCAATCCGGTGCTCTAGATCACTCAAATCGACTTCGCTTCCTAAGGAGGCATCCTTCAGATGTATGAGCGAAGAGATCATAAGGAGGTTATTCTTGACCCGGTGATTGAGCTCCCGCATGAGAAGCTCTTTTTCCCGGATGGAATCGCGAAGCTGCTTCTCTTTCTCCTTTCGCAATGAGATATCACGAATAATACTCACAATTCCTTCTCCTGAAGTCAGGGGAGTGGCGCTCACTTCTACCTCGAGAAGGTTTCCATCCTTCCCCCTGTGGCGTGTTTCGAACCTGTCGCCGCCTGAATTAATAAGTTTCTCTATATGACGACGTGTCTCCTCCTCCGTTTCTAGTGCCTCAATATCAAAGACCGACATATTCAAAAGCGCTTCACGGCTGATCCCGCTCAAGTTGCAGTAGGCCTCGTTTGACTCGACCACTTTCCCCTGGGTATCAAGGATCAAAATACCGTCTACCGAGGTTTGAATAATGGTCTTATATTTCTCTTCGGTGGTTACACGTTCCGTGATATCCTGGGCTGCGCCCGTCATTCTCAGTGGGCGATCCGTCCCGACTTCGAATTCTACGACTCCAAAGGCTTGAATGTGCCTGATCTCCCCGTTGTCGGCACGGATAATTCGATGACGTATCTCGTAAGGAATCTTATCCTCTTGAGCCCTTTTCATGGACTCAGTAATACGAGGAGCATCATCGGGGTGGGCAAGCTTCATCAGTTCTTCTGTATTCACCGGAAGCTCAGTTAGGCCGTGTATCCGCTTCCAGTTCTCCGACATGCTCCAGCTGTGGTCAACCAGATCCCACTCCCACGAACCGAGTTGAGCCAGCTGCTCCGACCTCTCCAGAAGGAGGAGTTTACTCTTGTACCCCTCACGGTAGTGTTCCAGTTCCTTCTCTCTCTTTTTTTGCTCGCTAATGTCAATAACCACGCCATGTAGCTCTACCGCCCCGTTCTCATCGGAGTAAGGAGTGGCCACGTCATGGAACCAATGCCAGTTTTCGTCTTTCCCACGTATGCGATAGACTACATCTACGTGCTCTCCCGCAGTTCCCCGCCTAATGGCCTCGTCGACTCTCTTTCTGTCCTCGGTATGTATGGAATCGTGCCAGAGCATCGGGTTCTCATTGAGCTCCCTCCGGCTGAACCCCAGAATACTCTCCACCTGTGCTGAATGGGTGATCCCTCCCTCCCCTATACGGAAGGTATAGAATATCGCCGGTACCTGTTCGAGAACCGATGAAAGATAGGAATTTTTTACAGACAGCTCTTTCTGTGCTTTTTTCTGCTCGCTGATATCCCTGATGATGGAGTAACATACCCAACTATTGTGATGCAACACCGGACTCGAGTGGACTTCCACCTCCTTTCGGCTCCCGTCGGCGCAGTGATGAATGAACTCGAAACGATTCTGACGTCGTGTTTTTATCAATTTCATAATGCGTTCAATTTCGCCGGAGGACAGACCGTTAATGTCGGCAATATTTAAGTTTTTAAGCTCTTCAAAAGTGTAGCCGTAGAAGTCGACGGCGGCCTGATTCGCCTCTACGATACGGCCCTTTTGTCCCGGATCGATAAGGAGTTGTACAGCACTGTGCTGCATGAACATTTGCCTGAACATCTCCTTTCTTAGTTCCTGCTCTTCCTCACGGTGAATCCGCTCTGAAATATCCCGGCCTATTCCATAGGTACCACAGACAATCCCGTTTTCGTCATATCTTGGGAGGGTAGTGAAATGGCAGGTGGCACCGTTGACAAAGGTGAGTTTATTCTCGAGGACCTCTCCCTCGAGGGTACGCTTGTAGATCTCCATGAGGGATGAATGGTCTTCCTCACGAAAGAGAGGAAGAAAGGGGGCTCCCGTTACCTCTTCTACCGAGAAGCCCGTAATAGTTTCCACCGCAGGATTGACATAGGTTATGTGCCCCTGGGTATCCACCTCATAGGCGATGTCGGATATGGTGTCGAGAAAACGCTTCGCCATCTCCGCCGCCTTCTCAACCCTCTTCATTTTGGTTACGTCATGAAATATCGCCTGCAGACAGTTATCTTCGATTTTTTTACTGTTCATAATGACCGGAATTGAGATACCGTCCTTGCGGAGGATAAACCGTTCGCGTTGTACAGTAGTCCCCTCTTTCACAAGGCTGTATTCGAGATGAGTCTCAGCTAATTCCTGCTCGCTAAAGAGTATTTCTATAGGAGCGCCTAGGAGCTCATCCCTCGTGTAACCCGTCATCTTCACCATATTCTCGTTTGCATCGCTAATAATGCTCTTCTGAGTCCCGATGAGAATGCCGTCGGCAGCCTGTTCGAATATCGCCGACCAGCGGCGTTCCCTGTTTTTGAGTTGATCCTCGATCCTCTTCTTCTCACTTATATCCCTTGTAATCGAGAGGATGTGGGGTCGGCCATTTAATGTAATGAGACTGGCCGACATAAGTGCTGTTTTGACGGTCCCGTCCTTGCAACGAAAAACCGACTCGAGGTTTTCAACGAAGCCCTTGTTCTTCAGACCTTTCACGAGGATATTCCGGTCCTCAGGTCTGGCCCAAATATCTATTTCGGAAGAGAGCTTTCCGATCACATCGTCTCGAGTAAAGCCGGTGAGATTCGTGAAGCCTTCATTTACATCGACATAGAGTCCATCGAGACTGTTGATATTGACTGAATCCGGGCTGGTCATGAAGGCAGTCCGGTACTTCTCCTCGCTCTCCTTCATTTTTAGATACGCGGTGAAGAGCTTATAGGCCATGCGTATCGATTCCACCAGTACGAACTCGCCGGAGTTTTTCAGGACGTAACCGTAGCCGCTTATCTTTTCGGTCCGGTCGACGTACTCCTTCTCCGAATGGCTGGTGAGAAAGATTATAGGTAACTCCCGCAGTCGCAGGATCTTTTTTGCCGTCTCCGTCCCGTCCATACCCGTCCCGAGATCTATATCCATAAGAACGAGGGAAATCTCCGTATCAGAGGCTATCGCTTCAAGGGCCTTCTCTCCTGTATACACCGAGCTTACTATGAATCCATACT
>CAZJIN010000106.1:0-7448 GCA_964545955.1 uncultured Sediminispirochaeta sp. | reverse complement strand
TCCATAGCCCCGGCCTTATCCGAACTTCTTTCTCATGAATTTCCTGTAGGACTTGGCGAAAAAGGGAATGTTAGCGAAGATAACCCCCCACAGGTACTAGTAGTCCCGCCGTCCCTTTATCCGGCCCTCTTCGTCAAGGCTGAGCCGGCTGGACCCGTAGAGTACGGAACGGGGATTTTTTTTGTAGCTGATGGTCATTTCCCATTCGATAAAGACAGTGTCATCCCGCATCACCGCGCGCACTACCTTCATGTGCAGTTCCTGGGACCTCCCGGCCAGTCGCTCGGTCATACGCCTGAACTCATCGATCCCGTGGATTTCCTGGATCGAATCCCGGAACACGATGTCGTCGGTATAATAGGGCAGAATATGGGACCAGTCCGGTCTACCCTCGGTATTGTAGGTTTTGGACCATAGTTCGGTGATCTGTTCCGCAGTTTCTATAGCCGGGGCCATGCTGCCTCCTCCGGGTCGGATATAGTATGTTTTTAATAATACGGATCTGCGGGACGGGGATCAAGCAAAATATTCCGGGCCGGGTACAGCCGCGGGCTGGGCACGGCAGATCTATTATCCTCCGGTTTTGATGAACTGGGACACTGGATTTTTTCAATATCGCAAACCCTGTGCTCCACATCATGGACGAAGCCCTCCCCGGAATCGCCGATCGGTTTCACAGATCTCAATTATTTTCATGGTCAGTCTCCCGGAGGGGCTTGATTTCGCGCAAGGTCTTATCCGTGCAGCCGATTTAAGCTTCCAGCACGTCGATCACGTTGTTCCGAATGGATAGTTAGAGAGATTGGTCGAGACTGCTGCAATCATCTTCTCCACCTCTTTACGGCCCTCGACCTCACACATCCGCAATCAACTTAAGGTCAAACCCGCAGCAAGCCCCGGAAACCCCTGGCCCCGTAATAGGATTGAGCACCGTTATGATACACGAAGACGGTATTGTAGCGACGATCACAGAAAAGAGCACCGCCCAGTTTCCTGATATCCGCGGGTGTCCGGATCCAGCTCGAGGTTTTCAGATCGAACTCGCCGAGTTTCTGTAACTCCCGGTATTCTTCTTCCAGCAGCAGTTCGATGCCCATAGCGGCGGCCATTTCGACGGCACTGTCTTTCGGCTTGTGTTCTTTCCTTGCCGCCAGCGCCTCACGGTCATAACACAGGTTCCGGCGGCCTGCGGGGCTCTCTACAGAACAGTCGCAGAAAATAAATTCTCCCGTCCGCGCATCATGGGAGATTACATCCGGCTCGCCGCCGGTCCTCTCCATTTCATTGAGGGACCACAGTTTTCCCATGTCGGTAGCTTCCAGTCTTGCCAGGACTTCAGTCCATTTGAGCCCTTCGTGGCGGAGCATTTTTTTTTCAAAACGGGACTCCAGAATTCCGAGCAGCTCTTCGCCCTGCTGTGGTGCTGATTTTTTATTTTTATCCTGCATTATGAGACCTCCTCGACCGGAACACGGCAAGCCCTCACCTCTCGCCCCTTAATAATCTGAGGGTGTTGATGAATGAAACACAGAGAAGAATGGAGAACATGATCAAAAAAATCCAGTCCCCGGACTGGGCGAAATATCCGGCACTGTTGACAACTGTGTAGCCAAGCATCCCCTGCCCATACACGGCAAGGTATTTCTTCCCTTCCGTCGGCTTCCTTAACAAAAAAAAGATCGAAAGGAGAATCGTCGCCGTGAGAAGTTCTATAGTGATATGGAATGAAATGCTTACGGGAGCAGTTCTGATTTCCGGAACATTGTTGGTGAGTAAAAAAAACAGCCACTGCACTATCATGCCCAGACCGATCACCAGGGATGATATTCGTACAAATTTCATGGTTTTGCCTCCGTTTTTCACCGGGAGCGCCTTGGGATTCCTCTAAAACTCTATTGAAGGCCGTTCCGGCTCAACCATAAAGGTGGTATATGAGCCGCCGAAGCGGGTCTCGATAAGATTTTCCAGGTCCTTCATAGCTGCCTGCAGCTTCGGGAAGTGCTCGCCGGCAAAGCCGACCAGCTGGAAAAAAACATCCGTCGTATCGGCGGTCATCTTGCCCAATTCACTCTGCCTCCAGAGCCACTGCCGGGTCTGGATAGTCTTCCCGGCGGTAAAAACCAGTTCTCCCGCGGGAACGCTCTCGAATTCCTCCGCTCCGAAGGGAAGAAACCTGTCCCCCTCCACCGTTCGCCGTACTTCCAGATCGGCGTTTATGTCGACAAGGTCATGGCCTCCCAGGGAGACCACGTGGCGCAGGGCGATCACGTTGCAGAGATCCACCAGGGCATTTATTCGTGGCAGGGCCTGCCCCTTCGTGACCCGCTTGCTCATCCCTTCGACGGAATTGGTGAATTTGTTGGGGTTGATTCCACCCCTGCACAGAGCATCACGGTACACAGAAATATCCGGATGCTCCTTCAGGGCCGCCCCGTCCGGATGGTTCAGATGTTTACGGAGGCCCTCCTCCGCCGCCGAGAGCAGATTCTCATCCTCAGCGGAGGTCAGCCCGTTCTTCAGGCCTCTGCCTATTACGATACCAAAGCGGACCTCCCGATTCACCTCAAAAACCCATGGGAAAACGGTGTACTTCATATAAACCTCCCTGCTGTTATGTGTATCAAAAACTTATATTGATCGCAAAACCGGTCCCTTCCGGGCGGACCGCGGGAGCGAAGGAAATCAAGGTATCCTGCTCCTTTGCCGCAGCCGAATCCGGTTCCATTCCGGAGGTAACCATGGCGCCCAGGACCTGACCCGCGAGACTGCAACCCAGAATGATCGAATTCGAAACCTCCTGTCCCGGCTCGAAGTTGAAGGCCTCCGAAATGACCATAGTGCTGAAGATTCCCGTCAGCATTCCGCCAAGACCGCTCACCGAGATAATCCCGGCGCGCTGGAGGGACCAGTCTACTTTTTCCCACAGAAAATAGCTGCCCACCGCCGCCAGGTCCGGAACCACTACCGCGAGGGAGTTGTTCAGGGTTTCGTTCTCCGACCCGATTATCTCGGCCACAGTTATCCAGTAGTAGAGTTGCGCCCATGCGTAGGTATTGATCATGGTAAATATCCTGCCCCGGGACGGCTTCTCGTCCAGTACCTTCCAGTAGGTCAGTCCCCGGGACGTTAATGCGGTAAAAGTCTGTCCGCCGATATTGATTTTTTCCCTGATCTTCTCATCATCAACAGCGTCACCGAAGGCGTTCCAGGCGTACTGAAAATTGGCGACCGACGCCGCCTCTATGAACTCGATCCAGAGGTCCTGCCCCAGACTCATATCCCTGCCTCTGGTCATCAGCCAGGAAGTGTAGATCCCCGAACCCACACCAATCAGACCGGCCGTTCCCAGAGCGAGGTCGCTGTCCTCCTCCAGGAGCAGGGGTACACTGGAAGCCGCCCAGGTGGTGGTAAGCATGTTGCCCAGGTAAAAAGTAACGATACCGGAGCGATCCGGTCTGGGGGGATGCTCCGCCAGGTATTCCCGGGCCTTCGCCGCCGCCGCCGTATCCGGGTAGTTTGAGACGAGCTCCTGGAGCACCTGTCGTCCTTCCTCAGGCTCGTCTTCAACAAGGAGTTCGAGACCCAGAGCATAGTTCTCCCACGCCCGGGCTTCCGCAGCACCGTCGCCTGCATCGCGGGCTGCAGTGTCGGCTGTATTGTCGGCGAAGATGGGTGATGTCCAGAGGGCAATAATTACCAGAATAAAGAGATAGACAGGCCTGGAGGTGAGAAGATTTTTTCCATACATATTCTTCCTCCCCTTGCCCTCCATTATAGCACTTTCCGTTTTAGAGTGCATTTATAATCATCGTCCGGTTTATGCCGATAAAACGAGCCCCGGTGAGATTTGGAGAAAAATATTCTTGTAATATCAATACTGATCACATAGAATAGGTGTAATAAGTAGATAAGTAGGGGGTTTATTATGAAACATGTGTCGTTGGTTTTTGCCGTTGCCGTATTGGTTCTGTTCCTGTTCGCCTGCGGATCATCGAATGATCTCAGTGGAGAGTATGACTGCATCAAACATTTCAGCGAAGATATGGTCGGGAAGGTTTCACTGAAAATAAACAAAGACGGAACCGTCGTGATGAACCCGATAAACCATAAGGGAACGTATAAAGTAGAGGGGGACAAGGTTACCCTCGAACTGGAGCATTTTGACCTCACTTTCACTCGAGATGGAGATAAACTGATTTCCTCCGATGAAACGACGGTGTACCAGAAAAAATAGTTTTATCGAGAGGGCTCTCGCCGGCAAAGTAATTCTATAGATGGAATTACCGTTGCCGGCAGTGAGCGCCTGTTCTTATTCAGCTTCTGAGAAAACGCAAAGCCGTCCGGACATGCAGCTCGACACCCAGGGGAAGTATTTCCTCATCGATGTTAAACTTCGGATGATGATGTGGATAATCCGAACCGGCCTCCGGGTTATTTACTCCCACAAAGGTGAAGGCCCCGGGGGCGTCCTGCAGATAGTCGCAAAAATCCTCCCCTGCCATTGTGCGAATCAGGCCGGTGACTTTAGTTTTGTCTCCAAGGGTCTCTTCGGCGGCGGCACGCACCAGCTCTGCCGATGCAGGGTCGTTTGACAGCAGGTTGTTCCCCACCTTGAATCTCAGTTCGTAGCTTACTCGATGGGCTTCACAGGTGTGGGCAATAATCCGTTCAAAGCGTTGGAGTACCTCCTCTCCCCCTTCATAGAGAAAGCGGATAGAGCCTTTCATCTCCACCTTCTCCGGGACAATCGTCATATTGCCGCCCGCGTGAAACTCGGTGAACATAATCACCACAGGATTGAGGGCATCTATTTCACGGGTCTGCACAGCCTGGACCGATTGAACAATATTGGTGGCTGCGAATATGGGGTCTATCGACTCATGGGCAAAACCGGCATGACCGCCCCGCCCTTTGATAGTCAGATAAAAATAGTGGCTGGCCGCCATCTGTGGTCCGTCCACAATATCCACATAGCCGGAGGGGGTTTGCGCCCATAGATGAATCCCGAAGGCGGCATCCACCTTTGGATTCTCCATTACCCCCTCTTCTACCAGTTTATACGCTCCGGCATCCTCTTCGTTCGGCTGAAACACAAACTTTACCGTCCCTGCAATCTCATCTTTCATTTCCGTCAGGACTTTGGCCGCCACCAGTAACATAGACATGTGTCCGTCGTGACCGCAGGCGTGCATTTTCCCCTCTACCTCCGATGCGTAGGGCAGACCCGTCTCCTCCCGTACCGGAAGGGCATCCATATCAGAACGCAACAGCACTGTTTTGCCGGGTTTCCCACCACGGAGGAGAGCGACGACACCGGTTCCTGCAATTTTTGAAACCTCCAGTCCCAGCTTACTCAGGTAGTTCAGTACCTGCTCCTGGGACCAGTACTCTTCAAAGCCCAGTTCCGGATGTCGGTGAAAATTCCTGCGCAACTCTACAAGCTCATCCTTTAATTCGTTGATTCTTTTTTTAATCTCCATATACTCCTCCATGCAGGCACACCCTGCCGGATTCAAAATATTCACGCTTAAGTGAAGCTATACTTTATGCATTATTTCTTTCATCGGTTGTATGTAACTATTTGAGATACCGTATCTTTTTCGCAGAGGATTGATGGCTGCACCCTCCGTGAATATTTAAATCCCACCCGTAGGGGATTTTCCTTTTCAATTTGTTCAGGGCGGTTTTACCGATGATCTTTTCAATATTTATCATTTCAGCTTCTTTTGACACACATCTCACGATTCGTAACCAATACTAACGATAAAGGTTGGACTTGTCGAGCGCGATATCGTGGTACAAAATCGCCCGGGGAAAATTCCCTAAGACTTCGGGTAATTTACCCTATGGTGTATTCCGTAGAAGTACACTACCTTTTTTTATAAATCATTATGGGGAAATAATATGATAAAAATAGTCAAAAAAATAACCCTTCTCCTCATGGTGGGGCTTCTCATTTCAGCCTGTACCACCAACCCGGTCACCTACGACTCTGTTGAAGACGGCAAGAAGCCGCTGACCCCGTGGCTGGGAATTCCGATGATGTATACTCCCGGCCTCTCGCAGCTGCTACACGGTGAAGGAACAGAAGCGGCGATTGTGGCGGGCCTCACCTACGGGGGTCTGGCGGTCAGTTTGCTCCTGGCATCTACCATGGATACCGGTGATTCGGGAGAGATGCCGGTATCCGCGATGATCCCCGCTTCCATGGTTGCCGCCGGAGCTATGTACAATATGGTGGATGTCTACTCCACCAGCATCACCCGGCAAAGGCAGTACAAAAGAATCTACCCCGAGTATGTGGCCAACGAATCGGCTTCGCTCTTTGCCCGGCAACAGGAGGAGGAGGCCTGGAATCTGATTGAGACGGTAAAAAAGGACGAGGAAAAAATCTTATCCGCCTACCGGGCCGCCGAAGAGGGGGTGGTGAACTACGGGCTGCAGATTTACCGGAGCCTGGATCCCTATGAAACAAATAGACGCCCCGGTGCTGTCCTTGCGAATCTTCGGGCGAAAGATTTGAGCCGATTGGGGAGCGATCGGCCTACGGTACGCTTCGGATTTTCCAATGATGGAGATGCCCGGAGCTTCGTTCTGCTGGCCGCGGAATCGGGTGATTCTGAGTCGGCGGCGGAAGCGTTCCGAATGGTGAGCTCACAGGTTCCGAGGGAGCTTCTGATTGATACTGCTTCACTGGTCTTTCTGGAAAAACACGGGATACACACGGTGGAGGAGTTTTTTAGAGAGTTGGGCCGTCCCGTTCCCTTGAGGTACTACACTACAGCGGAAATAGAGTCCAAGGGTATTATTGTCAAAAAAAGGTCTCTACTCGAGCAGGCGGAATACGCCCTCAGAAGGAATGCCTTACAGGAAGCCAACGATATCCAGGTTCGGGCGAAGGAAAAGTATGAATCCGAGAAAAAATGGGAAGACCTCGCCCGGTCTGCGACCCTCACCACAATTCTTGCTCTGAAATATAAACAGTCTAAGAAAATCGATGCTGCCGTAAGTATGCAGGTGAAAGAAGGTGATCTCCCCCGGGATTGGGAAGAAATGAAGAGACTCGCATCACGAGAAAGCGCTACATGGTTCTTGTATCTGGGAGCGGCGATGGAGCACCTGGGCGACCGGGAAAGGAAGAACCTGATCGCCGAACTGCCTGTCTACGATTATCTGTTTGATGAATAGGAGATAGCATGAAAAAAATCTTTTTTTTGATTGCAGTGGTTTTTCTCTGGATTCCCCTGGTCCCTCTTTTCAGTGAAGACGTTCAGGAGAAGGCCTCAGAACAGCCCCCGCAAGAAGCGCTGGAAGGGATTTCGGATATTGAGAAAATCCTGATTGAGTATTTCTACCGGCCCTTTGAACGTCTGGAGTTCACGGAAGAGGAGCTGGATTTTATTCGCAGCCGGGAGTGGGCCATAACTCAACAAGAGTATTACGTCACC
>CAZJIN010000105.1:0-7529 GCA_964545955.1 uncultured Sediminispirochaeta sp. | reverse complement strand
AGGCCGCGGAAAAGATCGCACCGGTTAGCTATGAGATACAAAAGGGGCAGACAATCGTTCGAGAGGGAGAGGTGGTGAGTGCTGATGATATGCAGTGGATTCGGGCGCTCATGGATAAAAGGCCTCGCGCGAATTTAAGGGAAAGTGTCGCGATCGTGTTGTACTTGTTTGGAATTTTCTTCCTCGCTTATATAATGTATGCTCCCCTGATTTCAAAGAAACCGAGATTTTTCCAGTATAGTTATATCCTCATGGTTTCTTCGGTTATTTTTACCTTGAATATCTTTTTTGTTCTTATTTTTTCACTGGTTCCCGCGGAGCTCCCCCTTTCCTTGGGGGTTATGACGGCGTTGATCAGTATGCTGATCGCCACTCTCATGACTCAGCGAATAGGTATTATTTCCTCTCTCCTCTTTTCCCTCTTGTTCGTTGCTGTTCCCGGCCTTGATTTTTACACCTTTGTCTTTTCTTTCCTCTCCGGAATAACCGCGACCTATCTCATAAGAAACGCGGAAAGGAGGATCGATCTCGTGACGGCAACGGTACAGCTTGCCGTTGTGGTGATATTTATCATTGTCACAGTCGGACTTTTTCAGCAAAAAAACGGGGGATGGTACCTGTATGCCGGAGGTTTTGCGGTGTTTCATGTTTTTATTACGGGTGCTCTTAACCTGGCGCTTCTCCCCGCGTTGGAGCATATGCTGAACGCGCCGACCGTTTTTAGACTACGTGAATTGGCGGACACAAATTCTCCTATTTTCAAGAGGATGGTGACCGTAGCCCCGGGAACCTACAGCCACTCCATGAGTGTTGCCAATCTGGCGGAATCGGCGAGCAAAGAGATCGGGGCGAACCACTTATTGGCACGGGTAGGGGCCTATTACCATGATATTGGTAAAATGGATCAGCCAAACTATTTTATCGAAAACCAACAGGACAAAAATAAACATGACGAGTTGACACCAAGTCTTTCGGTAGCGGTCATAAAGTCACATGTGAAGGTGGGAATTGAAAAGGCGAAGGAGTTGAAACTGCCACCGGAAGTGGTGGAAATAGTTTCGGACCATCACGGGAACGACGTGATTGGTTATTTTTACCAGCAGGCTGTCAAGAAAACAGAGGGGAAGGTAACACAGTCGGAGTTCTCGTATAACGGGATACCTCCCCGTTCGAAGGAGTCGGCAGTGGTAATGCTTGCCGATTCCATTGAGGCACAGTCCCGTACAATAAAAAAACCCACGGTACAGAAAATTGAGAAGATGGTGTGGGACTCAATAATGTACAAGATTGGAAAACAGCAGCTCAGCAACAGTGTTCTAAGCTTTCAAGAGATTGAGAAGATAAAGAGAAGCTTTGTGCAAATATTGGCCGGCCAGTTTCATAACCGGATTGAATACCCGGACCAGAGGGGTCAGTAATGAATACTGTCGATATCCGCTGCGAGGATGTTGAAGTTCCCCGGTGGATTGAAGGCTTGAGAGCCTTCTCCCTGAAAGTGTTGGAGCTATTAAATGTTGAGGGATGGGAAGTCTCCGTTTTGCTGTGCAGCGATGATTTTATAAAACAACTTAACTCCAGGTACAGGGATAGAAATGAACCGACCGATGTGCTTTCTTTTGCTACTCATGCCGATGGCGGGGAAAACAACTTCAGCGGGCCCTCAACTTATGGTACAATTGTAGCCGGGGACATCGTGATTTCTCTGGATACCTGGGAACGACAGGTGTTTGAATTGGGAGTTGATCGATGGGAAGAATTGAAAAGACTAACGGTTCACGGTATTCTTCACCTCGCCGGGCTGGATCATAGAACCGACAATTTTGAAAAGGAAGAAATGCTGCGAGAGCAGGAACAGATATTACGGAAGTTGACGGGAGAGATCATATTTTGAGTAACAATTCTTTTTTTTACAAGCTCTTTGGCCGGTCCGACGCTGAAGGCGAAGGCCCGGAGGAAGATTATCACAGTCTGAACTATGAAGAGAAGGATATGATCAAGGGAATCAAGACCCTCTCGGAGACGAGTGTCAAGGAGGTGATGGTTCCCAGGATCGATGTTGAGTTCGTATCGATTGGGTCGTCTTTTGATGAGCTAATCGAGACCCTGGGTGAGGGAGGGTATTCAAGATTTCCCGTGTACAAAGAGACTATAGACAACGTTGTCGGTATCCTTTACGTATAGGACCTGCAGAAGCAGGTGGTGAATAATTCGGAATTCACCGTCGAATAGATTATACGGTGCTCATATTTCGTTCCGGAGAGCAAACGCCTCGATTCACTGCTGAGGGAGTTCAAACGACGAAGGGTACATATTGCTGTGGCCGTTGATGAGTACGGTGGGGTCTCGGGAATCGTGTGCCTTGAGGATATCATAGAAGAAATCGTGGGGGATATCCAGGATGAGTTTGACAACGAAGTTGAGGATATCCTTGAGATAGGGGAGGGGACTTATCTCTGCGACGCGCGCGTGGATATTGAAGATTTAAATGAAAAGTTGAACCTGAAACTACCGGAGGAGGATTTTGATACCCTCGGAGGCTTTGTCTTCGATATGTTTGGGAAAATACCGGTAAAATATGAAAAAGTCGGGTACAGGGGAAGCGACTTTATTATCCAGGAAATGGATGGGCACAAGATAAAAACGGTAAAACTGGTGATCAAGGATGAAAACAGTGTCGTTTCTTAGAAAAGGTATTTTACTTCTCTTCCTTGCCGGCTTCTTTTTGCCACGAGTACCAATGTGTGTGTATTCACAGCAGAACCCGGCGGTGGAGTTGTATCATCTCGGAGAGGGTTTCCTCTCCAGGGGTGACCTGTACGAGGCGATTGACCATTTCAAAGATTCAGTTTCCTACAATCCCGATTATTCACGCCCCCTCGCGGGCCTCGCCGAGGCCTACTTTAAACTGGAAGAGTACGAACAGGCCCTCTTGTATGCGAACAGGGCCCGTCTCCTAGCACGGAACGACTTCGATATTGCCGTCCTGGAGGGTCGGATTTACACCGGCCTGGGGATGTTTGACGATGCCAACGAATTGTTCAATCAACTTTTAAAGGAACAGCCCTACAACCACGAGGTGCGCTTCGGCCTCGCCGAACTTCATGTGGCAATGGGGAATATTGAGAACGCCCTTAACAGCTACCGCAGAGCCCTTGAAGCCGATCCTTACAACCGAAGGGGACTTCTATCGGCTGCCCTTCTGTACGAGGCACAGGACAATATGCAATCCGCTGGTGAGTTCATAAGGACAGCGGTGGATTCCTATCCCGAAGACCCCGGAGTCCATTCTATTGCCGCGGATTTTTATCTCAAAGCCGGGAATCTCGGGCAAGCGGAACGACACGCCGGTCAGGCAATCGCCCTCGATCCAGACAATGAAGATGCTAATATGGTGATGATTGAGCTTTTGTTTTCCACCGGAAGGTACGACGACGCGGTCGATGCCGTTGATCGCAGCATCGGACTGGACCGTAGAAATCCTCTCCTATGGTACCTTCGGGGGCTCGGGTTTTGGGAGGTAAGGCAGCCGGGGAAGGCGTTCGATAGTTTTTCTACCGCCCTGAGTATCAGGCCGAGCGATGAGATCGCGCGGATTGTGCTTGAGACTTTTCTGATTCAAGAATTCAGCTCCGACAGCGGCGAACGAATCGAAGCTGCTCAAGTCCGTTTTGAAATTGGAAAATCCTATGAGCGGGATAATCGAATTGAACTGGCCCGGCAGGAGTATCGTCGGGGGCTCATGCTATATCCGTACAGTCTTGACGGGAGGTTACTCTACGCGAACACGTTCAAACGTACGGGTAACCACGGAAAGTATCTTTCGATTCTTGAAGTGCTGGAAAAGGAGGGGAAAACTACCCAATCTGTTGAGGATGAGATAGAAATCTATCGCAATCTTCGAGAGGAGAGTGTATCGGAGCAGTGGGGGATAGAGCAATTCTCCCTGGACAGGTTTCGGTACCGGTTCGCCCTTTTTACACAGCAGGGGGCAAGTGAACTTATTCACCTTCAGGCGGACGGATATCTGAGTGCTTATGTCCGCAGTTTGTTACAGGGATACGAGAGTATAGAAATTGTGTCGGGAAGTGGTGTGAGCAGCTTCGCGGAAGCCTTCAGGGCATCAAGGGAGGCAAAGGCAGACTTCTTTCTCATTGTCTCCTATACCGAGGGCGAGAGGTCCTTCGCCCTGCAGCTGGATGTGTACAATGCCGTTACCGGGGTCCTTATGAGGTCCTTTGGGACTACCCGTACCGGGAACAACAGAGTTACCCAATCCCTGGTACGCGCGGTTGATTCAGTGCACAAAACCCTTCCCTTAAGGGGTACTATATACCGTCGGCAAGGCCCGGAGGTCTTGGTGGATATGGGTAGACTTCAGGGAATAGCACCGGACCAGAAGCTTCTGGTGATCCGAGGAGAAGATGTTGAACAGGGAAATGAGAGTTTTTCCCTTCTGTATTCCGAGACGGATCTTCTGGGCGAGATTACCGTCTCATCGGTCGACGATCTCCTGTCCTCAGGGCTTGTTCGGACCTACCAGTTTTTTGACCTCATCAATCCGGGGGATACGGTGATTCCCATGCCCACCGAGGAAGAAGGGGGTTCGCCGGAGGATGAGGGAGCTGAGAAAGACGTTGAATCTTCAACGTTGAAGACCGAAAAGCCTGGAAATATATACAGATCCATTATTGGTATCGATTGATTCTGATTCCTGGAAAGCCCGCTCTTCATTGACACAGATTTTCTTATATCATATAGTTTAATCTCATTTATAAACTCAGGAGGAATAAGATGAAACTTGCAATCAATGGTTTTGGAAGGATTGGAAGAAGTGTGTTCAAGGTTGCCATGGAGAGGAGTGATGTTGAGGTCGTCGCTATCAATGATATTACCGACGCGAAGACCCTGGCCCATCTTTTGAAGTATGATTCAAATTACGGTGTCTACCCGGGCAAAATTGAAGTCAGGGATGATGCGCTTGTGGTGAATGGAAGGACTGTCAAGGTGCTTGCTGTTCGTGAACCGAAGAACCTTCCCTGGAAGGAGATGGGTGTCGACGTTGCGATTGAATCCACGGGTATTTTTCGTACCGCCTCGGGACCAAAGGGCGGATATAAAGACCATATCGCGGCGGGGGCGAAGAAGGTGATTCTCACTGTTCCGGCGAAGGACCAGGTTGACAGAACCATCGTGCTTGGCGTGAACGACGCGGATCTGAAGGCGGGCGATCTCGCCGTTTCAAATGCGTCCTGTACCACCAACTGCCTTGCACCGGTCGCAAAGGTGCTTCATGACAGTTTTAACGTGATTGAGGGCCTGATGACCACAACTCACGCCTATACATCGGATCAGAATCTTCATGACGCGCCCCATAGCGACCTTCGACGGGCAAGAGCTGCAGCTCTTTCGATTATTCCGACTACAACAGGTGCCGCGAAGGCCGTGGGTCTCGTGATTCCTGAGTTGAATGGGAAACTAAACGGTATGGCCATGCGTGTTCCGACTCCCACCGGTTCGATTGTGGACCTGACTGTTCGTCTCGAATCCGACCCATCCGTTGATGAGTTGAATGCCGCTGTCAAGAAAGCCGCCGAAGGACCTATGAAGGGTTATCTGGAATACACCGAGGATCCGATTGTATCAATCGATATCAAGGGCAATCCCCATTCTTCGATTTTTGACGCATCGAGTACCATGAAGATAGGAAAGGGATTTTTCAAAATCCTCTCCTGGTATGACAACGAATGGGGATACAGCAATCGTGTGGTAGACCTGGCCGAAAAACTCGTCTAAGGGGGGCTTTATGGCTGTCAGGACGGTAAAAGATATTGATTTAACTGGGAAACGCGTGCTTGTGAGGGTGGATTTCAATGTACCCCTCAAGGACGGTTCTATAAGCGATGATACCAGAATCAAGGCAGCCCTTCCCACGCTCCAGTATATTCTGGAGCAGGAGGGTGCCTCCCTCGTTCTCATGAGTCATCTCGGGCGTCCGAAGGGAGAGCGCAAGGCGGAACTCAGCCTGGCCCCAACGGCGCAGCGTCTCGCGGAACTGCTGGGGAGACCGGTTGAAACAGCCCCCGACTGTGTCGGAACCGAGGTCAAGGCAATGGCTGAGGCCTTAAAGCCGGGGCAGATACTCATGTTGGAAAACGTGAGGTTTCATTCCGAGGAGACAAAGAATGATCCCGACTTCGCCGCTGGTCTTGCCGGTAACGGGGATGTGTTTATCAACGATGCCTTCGGTACCGCCCACAGGGCCCATGCGTCGACCGAGGGGATAGCCCGTCTTCTTCCTTCCGCGGCGGGGTTTCTGATCGAGAAGGAGGTTCGTTTTTTTGAACATATTCTGTCTAATCCCGAGAAACCCTTTGTCGCTGTCATCGGGGGAGCCAAGGTATCGACCAAGATAGGAGTTCTCGAAACACTTCTCGATAAATGTACCACTATCGTGATCGGAGGCGCCATGGCTTATACCTTTCTGAAGGTACAGGGTCATAAGGTCGGAAAATCCGTGGTGGAAAATGAGTTTTTAGAAACAGCACGAGAATTGCTTGAGAAAGCGGAAAAATCAAATGTAAGGATAATTCTACCGGTTGACCATATGGCGGGTACCGAGTTTGATGAGGCTACGGTTCCCCGTTATGTTGACGGTATCAATCTCGATGATGATCTTCTGGGCATGGATATAGGCATGTAAACCCTCGTGCTTCTAAAAAGCGTGATTTCCGAAGCCCGCACCGTGGTGTGGAACGGACCTATGGGAGTTTTTGAGTTTGAGAACTTCGCGAAGGGGACCCTCGAAGTGGCGGAGATGGTCGCGCGCTGTTCGGGTACCACCGTGGTCGGTGGAGGGGATTCAGTTGCCGCGGTGAATCAGTTCGGTTTCGCAGAGAAGATAGACCACGTATCTACCGGTGGTGGTGCAAGCCTGGAATTCCTGGAGGGCAAGGTCCTTCCCGGTATTGCGGTGCTGGAAAAATAGAAAAGGATAAAAAATGAGTAAGCAGATGAGAAAAGCGTTTATAGCCGGAAACTGGAAGATGTTCAAGACCAGGGCTGAAGCCAAAGCGGTAGCCCGGGACCTGGTGGAATCCGTTGGGGATGTGGACCACAAAATAATGATTGCCCCTGCATTTACCGCCTTGGGTGATGTTTCCGATGTCTTGAAGGGGAGCAACGTACTCCTGGGTGCTCAGAATATGGCCTCCGAAGAGGAAGGAGCCCATACGGGCGAGATCTCTGTGCTGATGCTCAAGGAGTGTGGTGTACAAGTTGTTCTCCTCGGTCATTCCGAGAGACGTCATGTATATGGTGAGACGGATGCCTTGATCAATAAAAAGGTACGTCTTGCACTACAACACGATATGGAAGTCGTTCTGTGTGTCGGAGAGACCCTTGAAGAGAGGGAAGCCGGGAACGCGGAGAAGGTAGTGAAGGAACAACTCTCGTTGGGACTGGAAAATGTGTCTGAAAAACAGCTTGAATTGGTGACCATAGCCTACGAACCGGTATGGGCTATCGGGACC
>CAZJIN010000104.1:0-7591 GCA_964545955.1 uncultured Sediminispirochaeta sp. | reverse complement strand
TTACACTTTCCCGTCGCCTCTCCCAGTTTTATTTCTGCTTGACGCTCATGGTAGGCCCTGAGCTCCAGGACCTTGTCCAGGTTAAACCGGAATTTCCGCATTTAGTTCCTCCGGGATTTCGATCTCAACTCCGCTGATTCTCGAAGAACCTCGCAGGGTATCCTCCAGGTCAGCCCGTTCTTCTACTTCTTGTTGAAGAAATTTTTTGATTTCACCTATTTTATCAATAGCCTCATCGATATCACTACTACTACCTTCGGCATAAGCCCCTACGTTTATTAGATCTTCAGCCTCGTTGTAAGTGGCAAGAAGCTGTCTAATCTTTCCGGCAGATCGCTGTTCCGAATCCATGGTTACCTTCTTCGCGAGCCGTGACAACGAACCAAGTACGTCGATTGCCGGATAATGGTAGGACATGGCAAGCTTCCGGCTCAGGACGATATGCCCGTCCAGAATTCCCCGAACGGTATCAGAGACGGGTTCATCTATATCATCTCCCTCAACGAGGATGGTATAGAAACCGGTGATGGTACCCTTCTCGGAATTCCCGCACCTCTCCAGAAGCCTCGGCAATATTGAGAACACCGACGGCGTGAAGCCCCGCGTTGCCGGCGGTTCTCCCAGGGTCAGCCCAATTTCTCGCTGCGCCCGGGCAAAACGGGTAATCGAATCAAACAGCAGCATGACATCTTTGCCTTGATCGCGAAAATATTCAGCGATGGCGGTGGCAACGAAGGCCCCGCGTACCCGGGCAAGGGGATTGGTATCACTGGTCGACACCACGAGAATCGACCGTTTGAGTCCATCCTCTCCAAGGTCCTGTTCTATAAACTCACGAACTTCCCTTCCACGTTCGCCTATAAGGGCAATTACATTTACATCAGCTTCCGTATTTCTCGCAACCATTCCGAGGAGGGTTGATTTTCCCACCCCGCTTCCGGAAAAAATACCGATTCTCTGTCCCTTTCCAATAGCGGTCATGGAATCAATTGCCCGAACTCCTGTTACAAGCCTTTCTTCGATAGTCTTTCGCAAGAGCACGTTCGGCGGTGTATTTATGGTGGAGACTTCCCTTGCCGACCCGATGGAACCTTGTCCGTCGATCGGTCTTCCCATAGCGTTCAGAACCCTGCCGAGAAGTTTATCCGACACGGGAATCGAAAGGGATTCACCCATGGCCACCACCGTACAACCCGGTTCGATCCCCTCCATGGGGTCAAAGGCCATCATCTGGACATTCATATTGTGAAAACCAATCACCTCCGCCCGGACAACCCGGTCTTCGTCGGGAACGAGAATATGACAGATCTCACCAACCACCACCTGGGGGCCTCGGCTTTCAATCAGCAAACCCTTTAAACGCTCTACTGTTCCGGTATATTTAATCGGATCCATCTCTTCTATGAGAGTCGAATATTTCTCAAACATGTTCCCCCCCGGTATGTCTGACCCCTTCATCGGCCCATCTCCTCAGCGTTCTCCCCGAGCTCTGATAGGCGCAAGTTCGGTGATTTTCTCTTCAATTTCCTGGAGCTGTGATGAAATTCGTGCGTCGATTTCTCCAAAATCGGTCTCAATGATGCATCCTCCCTTATCGACGGTAGAATCTTCCACCACCGTCACCGACTGGACATTATCCACCATCCTCATAAAATCCTTCACATGCTCCGTAGTCAGCTCCACATCATCGAGGTTTACCTTTATTAACACCTCACCACGACTCTTCAGTTTTCTTAAGGCCTGAATCACATTATTTATCACCACATTTTTCTGGTTTTCAGAGATGACCTTCACCACCTTTCTGGCGATTAGTAAGACGAGGTTAATTAGTTGGGTCTCTGATTCCTCAATGATTTCGTTCCTTTTCTCTAGGGTTTTATCGATTATATGGTGAATCTGCTCTATAAGCCTCTCCACTTCAGGTTTGCCGTTGTTGAAGCCATCTTCATGCCCCGCTTGGTTTCCCTCTTCATAGGCATCTCGCCGAATCTTATCAACTTCGTTCTGGGCGTCACGGCGCATTTGATTGGCTTCCTGTCTGGCCTCTTCGATCGTCCGGAGTTTCTCCTCTTCCGCCTGTTGTTTCGCCTGCCGCGCGTCTTCGGTCTTGTTTTGGATCTCTTCAAAGGCGCGCTGTTCAGCCTCCTTGATGATCCTGTCGGCTTCTTCTCTGGCCGCCTCAATCATCTGTTGTTTTTCCTCTTCCCAGTTGTTCTTGAAGATTTCAGCTTCCCGTTTCAGGTCGTCCGCCGTGGGGCCCGTGAACTCCTCAACAGACTCCACCTCTACCTCTACTGCTTCCTCTTCATAGGGAGATTCCAATACCACAGATTTTTCAGATCGTGATAGCTCCTGTGAGCGAAATACATTTTTAGCCATTGGTAATCTCCTCCTCTCGAATTCCAAACCAAGCAGATTTCTTCTTCATCAGATGACCATCTCGTCTTCACCACCGCGGGCCACCACAATTTCACCCTGTTCCTCAAGCTTGCGTATGGAAGCAACAATCTTCTGCTGTACTTCTTCCACATCCTTGATTCGAATTGGCCCCATATACTCCATCTCTTCCTTCAACATCGCCGCGGCGCGCTTGGACATATTACGAAATATTTTGTCCTGTACTTCCGCTTCAACCCCGCGTAAGGCCTTTGCCAGATCCGCGGTATCAACCTCGCGCAGGACCTTTTGGATCGCCTGATTGTCAAGCAGCACAATGTCCTCGAAAACAAACATCCGCTTCTTAATCTCTTCAGCTAACTCGGCATCTTCCTCTTCCAAGGACTCAATGATGGTTTTCTCAGTGGTACGGTCAACGAGGTTAAGAATCACCACAATATTTTCAACGCCGCCGGCGGCGGTAAAATCCTCATTGGAAAGGGTAGAAAGTTTTTTCTCCAACACCCGTTCTACTTCCCGCAATACCTCCGGACTTGTCCGGTCCATGGTGGCGATCCTTCTGGCCACATCGGATTGTATCTCGTGGGGCAGACTACCCAGAATATTCGACGCCTTCTGTGGTTCCAGATAGGCGAGAATCAGGGCGATAGTTTGGGGATGTTCCTGCTGAATAAAGTTCAGTAGATGGGCCGGGTCCGTCCTCCGAACAAAATCAAAGGGTCTCACCTGCAGACTTGAGGTCAGCCGATTGATGATATCCACGGCTTTCGTACTTCCCAGGGATTTCTCCAGCAACTCCCGGGCATAATCGATACCCCCTGAAGTAATGAAATCCTGAGCCATCATTAGTTCTTTGAACTCCTGAAGTACCCTGTCCCTCTCTTCCGATTCCACGTTGTCGAGTCGGGCAATCTCAAAGGTGAGAGTTTCAATCTCATCTTCCCTGAGGTGCTTGAAAATCGACGAGGAGATCTCAGATCCCAGGGTCACCAGGAAAATGGCGGCCTTCTGTCTTCCGTTCAGCTCTTTTCTTCCACCCTTTTTCTGTGAGCCGGCGGTTTTTTGTCCACCCTGTTTTGCCATATCCTACTCCTCCGCCAACCATGTCCGGATCAGCTGGGCAACATCTTCAGGATGTTCCCGGGCCATGTTGATAGCATTCTCCTGCATCTCCATTCTTGCACGCTCTTCCACGGACATTCCGACTTCCATTCCTTCTTCTTCCTCTTCAGCGCTTCGCAGGACCGCTTCACGGGCCATCTGATGCTGCCGCGCGAGCTCTTCCTCCCGAAGTCTTCTTCTCCGTTCAAGCTCTCGGGAGATGAGTCGAAAGACGATAAACGCGACGATGATAACCCCGATTCCGAGTATGGAGTACAACAGAATCTGCTGTAACCTTCGACGAGCACGGTATTTTTCATCTTCCTCCTGAAACTGTGAAGAACGATCGAACTGAATATGCTGAACCGTGACCGAATCTCCTCGCTCTGATTTGTAACCTACCGCATGTTCGATGAGGGTCTGGGCTTTTCTGATGGATTCTTCCTCCACGGGGATGTACTCACGGATTATTTTGCCCTCATCATCAAACTGGATGGTCCCGTTCTTGTTGTATCTCTTCTCCCACTGACCATCCAGGGCGACACCGATTGTGATTCGTTCGATCACCCAAGGGCTTTTTTCCTCGTAGATGTTCCTGGAATTCACCTCTTCATTTACGATCCTGGAATTGTTCTTGTATTCCCCCACGAGGTTGTCGAGATCTTTGTAGGCGGGAGGGGTCTGCCCTTCCTGTCCCGGAGGTCCTTCCGGGTTGAAACCGGTCCCTTTGAACTCCTCATTGACCACCTCGCTGGACCGCGGAATAGAAAGCACATATTCTCTCTCACTGTAGGGGGTGTTCGGATTGTCCTCCACCGTGGTGACGGGGAAAAACTCCTCCGTCTGCACGGTTTCCTTGCGAAAATCAAGATCAATATCCACCTTTAAAATGCTCACCCGTCTGGCACCAAAGATCTGGGAAAGTTCCCGAAAAATCTGAGATTTGTACTTGTTTTCCAGCTCCGCTTTCTGGTCAATTTGACGTTTGGAGAGCTCAAGCCGATCAAATTCAGCCATATTGGCAAAATCGTTCAACACGATCCCGTTCTGATCGGATATCACCAGGTTCTCCGCCTCCAGGCCTTCAACCCCCAGGAGAACGAGTTTTTCTATTCCTTCGATTTTTTTTCTGTTCTCTATTATATCACTTCCAGGGGTGGGAGTGATGATAACCGAAGCGGTTACCGGGTTTTGATCTTCCTCGAAAAGGGTCTGTTCCGGCAGTACCAGGGTAACCTGAGCCGCGTCCACTTCTTCGAGTGATTCGATATGCTGCTCGATACTCGATGTGATCGCCTGGCGGAGGTTCACGTTTCTTTCAAAATCAGTAACGCTCCAGCGATCCATTTTGAAGACATCCCATGGACTGGCCTCCTGAGGAATCAGATCTTCCCGCATCAGGACCGCTACCATTCTCTGTGCTGTCTGTTTGTCCTTGACGAAAACCTGCCCTTCTTCGGTGATGACATGCTCAACATTCTCCTGATCGAGACGATTGGAGATTCGGGTGAGCTTTTCCTCATCGGTCACCGGTGACGTAATCAGGGGAACCATACTCGGGCTTGAACTGAGGTTGACCAGAAGTACGATACCGAGGATTGAGACCGCAACTACGGCGATCAGGATAATTTTCTGGACAAGACTGATCTTGCCCCACAGATTTTTCAACTGTGTAATTGTTTTTTGTATAAATTCGTTCATTTCCCCTCCCAAGAAGAACGATCACTCCTCTTCTATTGCAAGTTTACGATCTCCCGATATGCTTTCAAGGATGCGTCCACCACGGATTTTGTCAGTGAAACAGCCATGTTTGCCTTGCCCATGGCGATAGTTACATCATGGGCATCCACACTGTCGGGATCGGTGATAAACTGCTGCGCGAGCTGAGTGCTCTCGTTGCTGATCTGGTTCACTTCCTCAAGCTTTCCCGTCAGGATTGAAGAAAAATTCCGTCCCCCCTCCCGCGAGGGATCGACGGGATGCAATTTGCCCTCTATATGACGTGAATTGGTTCGTTCCATATTCACCATATGACCCGTTGTTAGTCCTCCCGCAAAAAGATCAGCCATTTTTCAACTCCTACCTTCCAATATTCAAAGCGCCCTGAAACATGCTCTTCGCCCCGTTTACCACTGCCACATTAGCTTCGTAGGAACGTGAAGCGGAAATCATGTCCACCATCTCTTCCACAATGTTTACATTCGGCATCTCAACATATCCCTGCTGAGCCCCTGTTTTTATAGCGTCGGGGTGAGTGGGATCGTACACCAGTCGCGGTTTCGCGTCCTGGTCCTTCTCCACCGATACAACCCTTACGCCCTGACCGACTCCATTATCCAGGGTCTTTGGTAAAAACGGACTCCGCCAGTACGGTTGCTGAACCCGGGGACGAAACACCACGCGACTGCGTCGGAAAGGCCCCCCTTCGGGGGTGCGGGTGGTATCGGCATTGGCAATATTGTCCGAGATGACGTCGAGGCGTAACCTCTGGGCGGTCAGGCCGCTGGAGGCCACATTGATACTACTAAAAAGACCCATTCCCTTCCTCCTATCTCAACACAATATTGACCCGGTTAAACTGACTGGAAACCGCCTGGGTCAACAGGGTATAACGCAGCTGGTTTTGCAGGAGCAGCATGCTCTCCTCTTCCAGATTTACATTGTTTCCGTTGTTATCCGTCTGTGACAGGTAATCAAGCACCCGCCGAGGTTGTACATCCCGATAATTTTGAACCCGATCGAAGGAAATATGCTTCTCGTGGGTCAGGTAAGCCTTCGGTTTTGTACGCTTCTCCGAATCCAGAGCCCTTTTCAATTCCGATTCAAAATTGACATTGCTTCTCTTGAAGTTCGGAGTATCGGCATTGGAAATATTGTTCGCGCTTACCTGGTGCCGCAGCATCGACACATCCATGGTCCTGTGCATAATATCTAAGGTTTTTCCGAAACTGTTGTCTATAAACACCTGTTTTTCTCCTTCTGGAAACCTTCAATCTCTAGTATCGTCACGAAAAGCCCCTCCACTTAGGCAAACTTCCTCCGAACTACCTACAGTATGTACCTTGACAGGTCCTGGTCCTCGACTATATCAGCAAGTCGTTCATTTACATATTCTTCGGTGATGGGAATTTTGCTTCCCCTCAACTCCGGGGCGGTAAAGGAAACCTCCTCCAGCAACAACTCCATTATCGTATGAAGCCGGCGGGCCCCGATGTTTTCAGTTTTTGAGTTAACCTCCGCTGCGATGACACTCATTTTTTCGAGGGCCCCCTCGGAAAACTCTATCTCCACCCCTTCGGTCTTCAACAACTCAATGTACTGTTTCGTGAGGGCGTTCTCCGGTTCGGTTAGAATGCGGAAAAAATCCCTATCCGTCAGATCATCGAGTTCAACCCTCAGGGGAAAGCGACCCTGCAACTCAGGAATGAGATCAGAGGGCTTACTCATATGAAAAGCCCCCGCGGCAATAAAGAGAATATGACTTGTATCCACAAGACCGTGCTTCGTATTAATTTTGCTGCCTTCAACTATCGGCAGTATGTCCCTCTGCACTCCCTCACGGGAGACATCCACTCCTCCGCGGTCACCCTTGACGGCAACTTTGTCAATCTCGTCAACAAAGATAATTCCCATCTGTTCGACCCGGTCGCGGGCGAGATCTGCGGCCTGATCGCTATCCACCAGCCTCTCCATCTCCTGTTCCTGCAGAATTTTTCTCGCCTCTTCCACGGACACACGCTTTTTCTTCTTCTTGCCCCCGAACATGTTGGCCAGATTTCCAAAATTCACATCCATTTCTTCAAAACTCTGCCCGGAAAATATCTCAATCGAAGGGGAATTGCTCTTCGTCACATTGACCTCTACCATCTTTCCATCCAGTTTTCCCTCTCGCAGCATTTTTCGGAACTTTTCCCGGGTCGAATCACTGTCGGAAGGGTGTTCAGTGTCACCTGCGCCGCTGGAGCCCAACTGAATCACCTCCCCCTCCTCTTTCGGATTGGAGGTTACCACATCCGCGTGGGGTACCGGTGAATCCGGGGATTCGGCCTTTTTTGGTTTGACCCCGGGTAGAAGGAGGTCGAGAAGGGCCTCT